>DAIAZB010000229.1 GCA_027443745.1 Thiomonas sp.
GCCGACGAGAGCGAGGACGATCTGCTGGACCGCGCCTGGGGCCTGGAGCCCACCTCGCGCCTGTCTTGCCAGGCCATCCTCAGCGATCAGGACGTGACCATCGAGATTCCCAGATACTCCATCAACCACGCCAAGGAATAGCCGGCCGCCATCTTCGCCCTGGACGTCGATGTCAGGTGTCGACGTCGGCCCGGGTGAGGTACCAGGAGCGGTTCTGCATGACGGCCCGCATCGGCGCCGACATGGCGAGAATGACGGGCTGGGAGCGAGACTCACGCACGCGAAACCCGGCATGCAGCAAGAGCGTGACCAGGTCGGCTTCCCCCATGAATTCCAGCGAGACGCTGCGACAACCCTGCCGGCGCGCGTCACGCGTGAGCAGGCACAGCAGGACCGGCAGATGTCGCGACGCAGGGTTTGCTGCGAGCAAGTCGTGCACTTGCAGCGATGTGCCATCGGTTTCGCACACGGCATAGCCGAGCAACTTCTCGGCGGCTGGCATCGACGCGATGCCAACGCTCTCCCGAGTTGCTGGCGCAGGCCTGCTTGCGGGCTCGCGGGATGGATCGGGCGCTGCGCTGAAGACGGTGAAAATGCGGTAGCGATGCGCCGCTGTGGAGCGGAAGCGCCAGTTGAGAAAGGCGCTGTCGCGCACGCCGATGACGCCTGCGTTGCCCACTTGGTGTTCGGCCCACAAGCTGTCGAAGCGCGCGTCCGCCTGGTCCAGCCACGCCGTCTGGACATGCTCCCGCAGCAGCAGCCTGGGCAGCATCCCGTGGCGCAGTCGCAAGGCGATATCGAGTCCGCCACCGAGGCCGCGACGCAGCCGTCTTGGGAGCCAATTCGGCAAATAGTCCTGGGTGCGCAGCACGCGCACATAGCGGCTCAGGCCACCGGCAACATCGAAGCCGGCACGCTGGACCACGGGCAGGGATTTGGCGTTGGGGAAGCCGTACAGCAGTTCATGCCGTGCCAGACCCTGCTCCAGCACCGCGCGCTGGAGCGTCAGTGCCGGGAACAAGGTGCGATGCTGGATGTTCACGGCGAAGTCGGCCATCAATCCGGCTCGCACCGAATGCGGCCCGCAACGCAAGATGCGGGCGCCCAGGCCGACGGTGCCGATAGGCTCCGCGCTCTGTCCATGCTTGAGCAACAAGACCTGCGGGATGCCCGTCGGATTGTTGCGATAGAACCAGTCGAGCTTGGCTTGCCTGCGTTCGGCGTGGCCGAGGTTGAGCGACCAGAGCGCGACGATCTGCGCGGCGTCATGGTCGAGATCGGCGGGCTCGACCCGGTAGCTGGCCTGCTCGGGCGCGCTAGCCACGATCGTCGGCGTTGACCGCAGCCCTGTCGCGCTTGCGGGCGAGCAGGATGCGGATCTGGTCGTTGGTGTCACACACGGCATCCACCGCGTCGAAGCAGGCGCTCTTGCGCAGCATCTGCTGCATGGCCGGTCCTTGCCCCAGGCCGACTTCCAGGCCCAGCCAACCTCCGGCGCGCAGCAATGCCGGAGATTCGCGGATCAGGCGCATCAGGATACCCACGCCGAACGGGCCGCCATCGAACGCCAGTGCTGGCTCGTGGCGGATGATTTCCGCCGGCATGATGTCGAGCTTGGCGGAGGAGATATAGGGCGGGGCGGACACGATCAAATCGATGTGGCCTTGAAACTCCGGGGCATGGAACGGCGACAGCAGGTCGCCGGTATGCAGCGTGACGCGCTCTTGCAGTTCCAACAACGCGACATTCCTGCCAGCCAGCGTGATGGCCTCGGCGGAGAGGTCGGCGCCATGGACTTGTGCCTTGGGTTCGGCTGCGGCCAGCGCCAGGGCCAGGTTGCCCGAACCGCAACACACATCGATGACTTGCGCCGCACCGTGCGCAGCCACCCGTTCGCGCAGCTTGGCGAGCGCTGCAACGCCGAGCATTTCGGTCTCGCGGCGCGGAATCAGTGCCTCGGGCCCGGCGAGCAGATCCAGCCCCATGAAGCGCTGGCGGCCGGTGATGTAAGCCACGGGCACGCCTTGCAGACGGCGCGCGATCAGCGCATCAAGCGCGGCCAATCGCGCGGTGTCCAGCGTGGGCAGAGTCTGGCCGTGTGCCGCGGCAACCGACAAGGCCGTGCCGCTGGCCATGTGCCACAGCGCACGCAGGCAGGAGTCGGGCGTTTCCTCGGGCTTGTCGGGCAGGGTGGACAGGGTTTGCTCGAGCCGGTGCAGCCGGGCGGCGTAATCCGGGCCGAGCACGACAGCATCATGGCCCGGGTGCGATGAAGGTGTGGCGGCGAGCGGCATCGCGTTCAAGGGGCATCCTCGGGGCAGATCTCGACCACCGGTTCCACCAATTGCGGGCGCAGGTGCAGGTAGCGTGTGCCACGGCGCTTGGCTTCAAGTTCGGTGTAGATGCCCGCAGCGCTGTCCTCGCTCAGGCCGAGGGCGGTGGCCAGTTCGGCCGCCGGGCGGCGGTGGTTGTGCGCCCACAGCGCCAGGTCCATTTGCGCGTAGGGCAGGGCGAAGTAGAACTCGTCCTGGCCCTGGGGCAGGCTGTAGGTGTCGGTCGTGGGCGCGGCAGAGCACACGGCCTCGGGCAGGCCGAGGTGGCGAGCCAGGGCGTAGACCTGGGTTTTGTAGAGATGGGCAATGGGCTTGATGTCGGCGGCGCCGTCGCCGTTCTTGACGAAAAAACCCTGGTCGTATTCCAGCCGGTTGGGCGTGCCCAGCACGGCGTAGTTCAGTCGGTCGGCATGAAAATATTCCACGGTCTTACGGATGCGCTGCTTGTAGTTGGTGGCGGCGACGATCTGCAGGTATTCGCGCAACGGCAGGCGCGCGCGCTGTTCCGTGCCGCCTGGCGTCTGCACAACGAGGTCGAAGAAATGCACCTTGCCGGCTGAGCCGCTGGCGATCACGATCTTGCATTTGCAGGTTTCGTCGTAATCCGGGAACAGCGTGCGGATGGCCTCGTCGCGCCAGCGGTAGCAACCGATGGCTGTCAGTGTTGGGGCAATGTTTTCGGTGACGCAACGCAGGCCGAGCCGGGCGGCGACGGCCGCGCCCAGGTTGGCGCTGTCGGCGCTGGAGTCCTGCTCGGGCATGAGCAGGCCCTGCACCTTGGCGGGCCCCAGGGCGTGCACCGCCAGGGCTGCGCAGACCGAACTGTCGACCCCGCCCGACAGGCCCAGCACCACGCCGCGCTTGTGCATGGACGCCAGGCTGGCGCGCAAGTGCCGGCCGATGCGCTCGATCTCGGCGGCGCAGTCGAGCGTGAAGACGTCCGCCGTGAGCGCTGCCGAACGGGGCATGGTTGCAAGAGCTGGCGCAGGCACGCTCACGCCGCGACTCGCGCCAGGTGCTTGCGCTGGACATAGGCCTCGATGGCGTTCAGGCTGTCGAGGTTTTCCGGCACCATGTCGGCGTCATGCACCTGGATGCCGAAGGTCTCTTCGAGGAACAGGATGAGTTCGAGAATGCCGGTGGAGTCGACGATATGCAGGTCCAGCAGGGAGTCGGTGTCGGCAAATGGGGTGCCGCTGGAGCCCATGATGAAGTTGTCGTCGATGTAGCGTCGGACCTCGGTTTTGATGTCGGCCATGGTGTTTCCCGTGACGGTGTCGTGGTCGCTGTTGCGATGGTGGCGTGAAGTTGGGCGATGTTGGAGCCGGTTCGGACTTCAGCACAATCCGGTTTTCCGGATTTTGCCGGTGTCGGTGCGAGGCAGGCTGGCGGCGAATTCCACGCTCTTGGGCACCATGAAATTTTCCAGCCGCGCGTGGCAATGCTTGATGACGTCGCGTTCGGTGTAGGCGCGCCCCGGCGCCAGCACGACGAATGCCTTCACCGCCTGGCCGAGCAGGGTATCGTTCACGCCGACCACGGCCACTTCAAGCACGCCAGGCAACTCGTGCAGCACGTTTTCCACCTCGCGCGGGCTGACCTTCTCGCCACGGCTTTTGATGATGTCGTCCTTGCGGCCGACAAAGTAGAGCCAGCCCTCGGC
>DAIAZB010000230.1 GCA_027443745.1 Thiomonas sp.
GCTCGACTTGTCGCGCCCGGAGGTGTCGGCGTTTGTGTTCGAGAAGCTGCACGCCTTGCTCGCGGATGGCGGGGTTCGCTATCTCAAGTGGGACATGAACCGGGATCTGGCGCAGGCCTGCGGCCGCGACGGGCGCAGCCGTTACCACGCCCAGGTGCTGGCGCTGTATGCGCTGCTCGAACGCTTGCGCACCGCGCATCCGGACGTCGAAATCGAGACCTGCGCATCGGGTGGAGCGCGCGCGGATCTCGGCATCCTCCGCTACACCCATCGCATCTGGACGAGCGACAACAACGACGCCATGTCCCGCGTGGCGATTCAGCAAGGCGCTTTGCGGCTGTTTCCTCCCGAGGTGCTCGGATGCCATGTGGGGCCAGCCCCCGCGCATGCCACGGGACGCACCCAGAGTCTCGATTTCCGCTGTGCCGTCGCGCTGTTTGGCCATATGGGCGTGGAAGCCGATGTGCGCCGCTTCGACGCGGCCTCGCGTGATCGCCTGGCCTGGTGGCTTGCCCTGTACAAACGCTGGCGTCACGTCATGCACCACGGGGTCATCGACCAGGGCCAGACGCCATCCGGGGCCATCTGGTGGCTCGCGTCCGATGCACAGACCCACTTTCTGTGCGTGATCATGCCGGTGCCGCAGGACACGGTGCAAGCAAGTACGGTGCGCTTGCCGACCCTGGCCAGCAGCGGGGCCTGGCGGGTGCGTTTGCAAGCCCGCGCCGGGCAACTGCGCCAGCGGGCCGGGCAGCACCATGCGTGGATCGATGCCTTGGAAGTCGATGGCGTGCTCATGTCCGGGGGCGAGCTTGCCCACATCGGCCTGCCCTTGCCGGCGATGCAGCCGGAATCCGCCCTTTATTTTTCCCTGGAACGCCCATGAATGCAGACTCGAAAAGGCTTGCGGTTCCAGCCGCCGCCGGATCAAGCACCGGCACCTCGCCTTTTGCCAGCTACCCCAGCCTGCGGGGCCGCACCGTGTTCATCACGGGGGGCAGCTCGGGCATCGGCGCCGACCTCGTGGTGGCGTTTGCACGGCAAGGCGCGCGCGTGGGGTTCACCGGGCGCAGCGCCAAGGCGGCCGGCGAGGTTCTCGACGCGACGGCCTCGGCCGAGTTCCGGCCCATGTTCCTGCAGAGCGATGCCACGGATGTGGATGCGCTGCGGGCGGCCGTGAGCCGAACTGAAAACGAGTTGGGCGACATTGGCGTTTTGATCAACAACGTGGCGAATGACGAGCGGCACGATTGGTCTCGGGTCTCGGCCGAGGCGTTCGATCGATTGGTGGCGATCAACCTGCGCCCCCATTTTTTTGCCGCGCAGGCGGCCGTGCCGGGCATGCTCAGGCTCGGCGGTGGCTCGATCGTGAACATCGGGTCCACCAGTTGGATGATCAAGGGCGCAGGCTATCCGGTTTACGCAACCTGTAAATCGGCGACGGTGGGCTTGACCCGCAGCCTGGCGCGTGAATGTGGCCGGCACAGCATCCGGGTCAACACGCTGACTCCTGGATGCATCATGATGCCCAAGCAACTCGACATATGGGTCGACGCCGAAGGCGAGCGCCAGATGGATCGCAACCAGTGCCTACCGGGGCGCATCGTCGGCGCGGATGTGGCCCGGCTCGCCTTGTTTCTCGCCTCGGACGACAGTCGGATGATCACGGCGCAGGATTTCATCATCGACGCGGGCTGGACTTGACCATGGGTCGGTCGGCAGTCGAATGCGTGTGGGCTGCGAAACTCAGTCTGGGCGAGGGCGTCATCTGGCATGACTCGCGCCTGTACTTCGTCGACATCAAGCGCGCCGAGATCCTGGCCTACGACCCGCTGACGGAGCGGCAATTGCGCTGGAGCCTGCCGGAGATGGTCGGCTGGGTCGTGCCGCGAGAGCGTGGCGGCTGGATTGCAGGCTTGCGCAGCGGAATCGTGGCACTCAGCCTGCAAGACGGCGGCGTTTCCCAGGTGGACTGGCTGCATCGCCTGCACGAGCCGACGTCACCCTGGCGGCTCAACGACGCCAAGGTCGGGCCCGGGGGACGCCTGTGGTTTGGCAGCATGCACGACGCCGACGACACGTCTGCAACCGGCTGTCTTTACCGCCTCGACCCTGACCTCAGCCTGCACGTGGTCGAACGCGGGTACCGCATTCCCAACGGGCCGACCTTCAGCTTGGACGGCCGCACCATGTACCACACCGACAGCGGACGGCGCGAGATTTATGCCTACACGCTCGACCCGCATGGGAATGCCACGGATCGGCGGACATGGGTGCAATTCGGTGCCGCAGACGGCGCGCCCGATGGCATGACGACCGACGCCCAGGGGCGCATCTGGGTCGCTCAGTGGGGCGCCTCGGCCGTGACATGCCGGGATGGCGAAACCGCCGGGGTGTTGCAGCGTGTCGAGCTTCCCGTCTCCCAGGTGACGAATGTGTGTTTCGGCGGAGCCCACGACAATGATTTGTACATCACCAGTGCCCGTGTCGGGCTCAGCGCAGACGTGTTGCAAGCCCAGCCGCTGGCCGGGGGGCTTTTTCGCCTGCGCGGCGCAGGAGACGGCGTGGCCGGGAGGCTTTTCCGTGGCTGAAGTCCCGTCGACCTCCTGCGATGTTGTCGTCGTCGGCGGAGGAATCAATGGCTGCGGCATCGCGCGCGATCTCGCCGGCCGCGGTCTGAAGGTCTGTCTTTGCGAGCAGCACGACCTGGCGGCCCACACCTCGTCGGCCTCGACCAAGCTGATTCACGGCGGCTTGCGTTACCTGGAGTTTTACGAATTCTCCCTGGTGCGCAAAGCCCTGCAGGAGCGGGAGCGGTTGCTTGCGAGCGCCCCCCACATCATGTGGCCGCTGCGTTTCGTGATGCCCCATGTGCCCGCGCTGCGCCCGCTGTGGATGGTCAGGACCGGACTGTGGCTCTACGACCACCTCGCGCCCCGGCGCTTGCTTCCGGCGTCAGAGGTCGTCGACCTGACGCGACACCCTGCCGGAAGCGCGCTGCAGGACCGTTATCGCAAGGGCTTCGTCTATTCGGACGGCTGGGTCGACGATGCGCGCCTGGTCGTTCTCAACGCGCTGGATGCGACGGAGCGCGGGGCATCGATCCTGACGCGAACGCGCGTCGACAGGGTCACGAGGGCCGTCGGTGGCTGGATCCTTCAGGTGCGGTCCTCGACGGGGCAGGGCCAGACGGTCCGTGCCCGGGCGCTGGTCAATGCGGCGGGGCCCTGGGCGGAGAGCTTCCTGCGCGAAGAGCTTGGAATGGCGGGCACGCGCAAGCTCCGGCTCGTCAAGGGAAGCCACATCGTGGTGCCTCGCATGTTTGCGCATGACCATGCCTACATCCTGCAGAACCAGGATCGCCGCATTGTTTTCGCCTTGCCCTATGGCTCGCGATTCACGCTGATCGGAACCACCGATGTTCCCTATGACGGCGAGCCTGGGCGGCCCAGTATCGACGCGCAGGAAATCGAGTACCTTTGCAGCAGCGTCAATCATTATTTCCGCAGCCAGGTCTGCGCTGCCGACGTGGCCTGGAGCTACTCCGGCGTTCGTCCCCTGCTGGACGATGCCTCGGATGATCCTTCCGCGGTGACGCGCGATTACAGGATCGAGCTGGACGCGGCGGCGTCCGCCCCGCTGCTCACGGTGTGGGGCGGCAAGATCACGACATACCGCAAGCTGGCCGAGGAGGCCGCCGATCTTCTCGGCCCCTTGCTGGGGAACAAATCAGGCGCATGGACTGCACATGCCTGCCTGCCCGGGGGCGACTTGTCGAGCGTTCTGGGTGCCGCCAGGCCCGCGGCCAGCGATTTCGAGTCGTTCGTGGGCACCATGCAGCGCCGCTATGGCTGGATGCAAGCGTCCACGGTCCGTCGTTTGGCCCGAACCTACGGGGCACGCATGACCGCATGGCTCGGTGAGGCCTCGGGCGCCGCTGCACTGGGGGGTGAAGTCGTTCCCGGCATCCATGCCGCCGAGCTGGACTACGCCGCCCGTGTCGAGTGGGCTCGAACAGGGGACGATTTTCTGTGGCGACGCACCAAGCTGGGCCTCGAACTCGACCCGACCCAGTGTCGTGCCATCGACGGCTGGTTCGAGGAGCGACGCAACATCGAGCTTGCGGCGGCCGCGTGAGCGTGTGATCGATCTATGCGATGCCGGCCTTGCCCAGCCCGCTCCTGGGCTGCGCAGCCGCAGCCTCCGCCCGGCTCCTCAAGCCTGAGCAGCCGAGCCTGAAGCCGAGCTGGGCAACGGCTTCAAGCCGGCTTCGCCAAAGCCGAAGGGCAACTTGCTTGCAGCCCTCAGGAAGTCCCCGGCGCGAGCGGCCAGTTCGGGTAAGTCCAGATGGGGTTGAAACAACTGGCTGCCGATGCCGAAGCCGGTTGCTCCGGCGGCATGCCACGCCTGAAGATCGCTCGGCCCGATGCCACCGACCGGCCATAACTCGGTCTCCGCGGGCAGCACGCTGCACAGGGCTTTGAGACCGCGAACGCCAATCTGCTCGGCTGGAAACAGCTTGAGCGCATGCGCGCCGGCGCGCAGCGCCTGAAAGGCTTCGGTGGGCGTCGCCACGCCTGGCGCGCAGAACATGCCCAGCGCCGCGGCGCGAGCGATCACGGCGGCGTCGCTGTTCGGAGCGACCATCAGGCGGCCGCCAGCGGAGAACACGTCATCCACCTGCTTCGGCGTCAGCATCGTGCCGCCCCCGATCAGCGCATCGCGCGGTGCCACGCTGCACAAGGCGGCGATGCAATCGAGCGCCTGCGGCCGGTTCAGCGGCACCTCGATGCAACGAAAGCCGGCTTCGAACAAGAGTTGGCCAACGGCCTGCGCCCGCGCCAACTGCAGGCCTCGCAGGATGGCAACCAGTTTCGGCCTGGGCAGCGCGGCTGGCTTCGGAGTGCGGGTCGGCAAGGGGGGCAGTGTCTGGCTCATGGGTTGGCCTCATCCCTGGCTTGCGGTCGGGCAGGTCGCAGCCAGTTTGGCAAGGGCCGCGGCATAGGCCATATCGGGATCGAGGCAAGCCACCTCGATCCGCAACTGGGCGCCGACGTCGCGGTATCGCTGCGCAAGAGCGGGGGCGCCAAGGATGGTGATTCGACTTGGACGCGGATGGCTCAGGGCCAGCGCCTCGTGCCACTCGGCGCCGATCAGCAGCCCGCTGAGGTAATCCCTGGCGTCGCGTGCCGGCATGGTGCCGGTGACGACACGCGCCCGGCAGCCGAACAGCGCGCTCGACAAACCACGCTGCGCAGCAGCGTTGATCCCGTCCGCGAAGGCCTGGGGACTCGTGCCGGCATCATCGGCCATGAGCGACGCCAGCGTGCCGTGCTGCGACAGCGTTGCGAACAATTCGCCCGTCATGAATGTGGTGAAGCGCCGGATGACGCCGTCTTGGACATAGACCCATTTGGAGTGGGTCCCTGGGAGTACATACCAGCAACCGGCATGGGTTGTTTCCAGGAGGCAGGCTCCGAGCAGCTGCACTTCCTCGCCGCGCATCACGTCGATGCCTTGTGCCGGCTCTGCGGAGGACGGGAATCCGGCATAGCCCGGAACAATCCAGCAGGGCCGCCCA
>DAIAZB010000231.1 GCA_027443745.1 Thiomonas sp.
GCACGTGCGCGGGGTGATCGCGCCGCTGCGGCTGGACGGCCCGGGCCATGCGCCCGTGGCGAGTTGGATCCAGCCACTGCAGAGTGGCGATACGGCCGCCCGTTTCGTGGGCGGAGACATCCTTGTTCGCCCAGAGATTCCCGTTGCACGTGATCAAGCGCTGCTGGCGGCAGTGCAACGCGTCTTCGCGAAGGATGCGCCGTACATCGAGCCGAGTGGAGTCCGGTCGAGCACGCAGGCGGTGGGCAGACTTGACCGCCCGCAGCGGGTTCTGGCGATCGTGTTCGGCGCGGTGGCCGGATTTGGCCTGTTGATCGCCCTGACCGGGCTGGTCGTGTTGTTGCGGCTGTTTCTGGCCATGCGCAAGCGGGTGGACGCGATCCGGCAGGCGCTGGGGGCGAGTCCGCGCCGCTTGTACACCGGGGTGGTGGGCGGCACGGTGATTCTGGGTGTGGCGGGGGCGCTGCTCGCGTTGTTGTTCACGCCCTGGCTGGCGCAGCAGTTCGCGCTACTCTCCGGCGCGCAGGTGGCGCCCTACGGTGCAGCGACATGGATTGCACTGGCCGTGCTGCTGCTGGCGGTGTTCCTGGTCGCGCACTTTCCCGCGCGCAAGGCGGCGCGCGCCGAGCCGGCGCAGAGCCTGCATGAGCTCTGAGGTCTGACCATGAACGAAATATCGCGACCGGATCTGTTCGCCACCATGGACGTGCACCGCACGCCAACGCCACGGCCGTGGTGGAAGCGCCGTGCGGTGTGGGGCATCGCGGTCGCGGTGGTGCTGGTGGGTCTGGCCGCCTGGGCCTGGAACCTCAGCGCCGCGGGTGTGGCCGAGGTGGCGCGCAGCGACCTCTACCTCGGCACCGTGCAGCACGGCACCTTCGAGGTGCAGGTGCAGGCCACCGGCAAGCTGGTACCCGCGCAGTCGCGCTGGATCGCCGCGCCGGCCGCGGGCGTGGTCGAGCAGGTTTTGGTCGAGCCCGGCCAGCGCGTGGCCAAGGGCGATGCCCTGCTGGCCCTGTCCAATCCGCAGGTGGCCAATGCCGCGCAGAGCGCGGCCGCGGATCTCGCCGCCGCGCGCGCCGACCTGCTGGCCAAGCAGCAGACCCAGGACAGCGCCGTGCTCAACGAGCGCTCGACCATCGAGAGCCTGCGGGTCAACCTGGAGAGTGCCGCCATGCATCTCAAGGCCGACCGCAAGCTGGCCGCCGAGGGCATCGTGCCCCAGTTCAAGTACCAGGACGAGAAGCTGCGCTATGGCCTGCGGCAACAACAGCTGCAGCTGGAGGAGCAGCGCCTGACACGGCTGCGGTCGGGCAATCGCGCCCTGCTGCAGGCCGAGCGCGAGCGCGTGGACCAGCAGGCGGCGCTGGCGGCGCTGCGCGAGGCGGAGCTGCAGCAGCTGACGGTGCGCGCCCCAGTGGCCGGCCAGGTCGAAGAGGTCGACGCCGAAGCCGGCCAGCAGGTAACTGCCGGCGCCAATCTCGCGCGGGTGACCACGCCGCAGGCGCTGATGGCGCAACTGCAGGTGAGCCAGTACGACGCCGGCAGCGTGGCGCCCGGCTTGAGGGTGCGCGTCGACACCCACGACGGCGTGGTGGCCGGGCAGGTGCTGCGCGTCGATCCCAAGGTCAAGAACGGCCTGGTCACGGTGGACGTGCGCTTGACCGGCACGTCGCCGGCCGGCTCCCGCGTCGACCAGAGCGTGGACGCCACCATCCGCGTCACCCAGTTGCACAACGTCGACTACGTGGCGCGCCCGGCCAACGTCAACAGCGGCAGCACGGCTCAGGTCTTCGTGCTGGCGCCTGGCGGCGATCGCGCCGTGCGCCGCAGCGTGCATTTCGGCGTCGGCTCGGTCGACCGCATCCAGGTACTGTCCGGCCTGCGGCCGGGCGAGCGCGTGGTGCTGTCCGACACCTCGGCCTACGCCGCCGACCACGCCATTGAGTTGCACTAGCTGGAACTTTTTGTCCACGAAGGGCGCCAAGGACGCGAAGGTAAAGTCGTTGAGGAAAAGTCTTTGCGGCTTTTGCGTCCTTCGCGGACCAGCGCCGTTGCTTCGTCGCCACCCAGGAGCACACCATGAACGCCACGCCGCCCGTGATCGAGCTGACC
>DAIAZB010000232.1 GCA_027443745.1 Thiomonas sp.
CTGCGCATCCGGCACGCCAATGGCACCTTCACGCGTTGGCTCGACACGCTCAAGAACACGGACGTGTTGCTGCTCGATGACTGGGGAATGGCCGCCATGGACGCGCAAACGCGGGCGGATCTGCTGGAGATCATCGACGACCGCGCTGCCAGCCGCGCCACGATCATCACCAGTCAGTTGCCCATTGAGCATTGGCACGAATGGATTGGCGACGCCACGATGGCTGACGCGATGCTGGACCGGCTGATGCAGAGCCATCACCGCCTCACGTTGACCGGAGAGTCGTTGCGCAAGCAAGGTCCGGTGAAAAGCAAGGTGGGATCGCTGGCCCCGGACAACCAAGAAACCGACGGCTCATCAACCACCCGTGCCAATGCGGACGCATCAAACATGCGTTCTGGCCCCGATCCAGATCGGGGGGCCTCCGGCGGCTTGGCAGGGGCCTGCTCAAAAAGCTTCAACAAACCACCGAAAAAGGAAACACAACCCTCAAACCAATCAACCCAAACCTAAAATCAAGCCGAGCAACACCCGGATCGGTCACGTTCACCGGAATCAGCGGTCACATACGCCAGAATACGCGCCTCTGCGGATCATGTGCGCCGGGGCCGCGCCGAAGGCTTCATGCAAGTCTGCCATGGCAAGGCGGCGCCCTTGCGCCGGATCCAGCCGGGTGACCCGGTCGGGTACTACGCGCCCACCGCACAGTTTCAGGCGAAGACCAAGTTGCAGGCCTTCACCGCCATCGGCATCGTCAAGCCAGGCGCGCCCTACCAGGCGGACATGGGCCATGGGTTCTGCCCTTTCCGGCGGGACGTGCATTGGCTGCAAGCCCGCGAAGCCCCGATCTAGCCCCTGCTCGATCGCCTCGCCTGGACCTCGGGCCAACACAACTGGAGCTACACATTACGCTTTGGGTTGTTCGAGGTGTCCGCGCAGGACCTGCAGATCATCGCTGAAGCGATGGGTGCTCCATGGCCGGCATGAACCCGGTCATGCATTGGATCGTGCCAGTTCGCGGGGAATCGCCTCGGCCAGGAAGTCATAGACGCGCCGCACCACCCGGCTGGCACGCACCTCGCGGTGCACGGCCAGCCAGCAGGGCATGGGCGCAATCTCCAGATCCGGCAGCACGGCTTGCACACCCGGCCAGTTGCGCAGGGTGTAGGCCGCGACGAAACCGATGCCTGCCCCCGCCGCCACGAGCTGGCCGTAGGCGACCTGATCGTCGGTGCGCAGGGCGAAGTCCTCGCGCGTGATCGCCACCCCCAGGCGCGCAAACCCCCGCAGGATGGTGTCGTCGCGGTCGTAGCCCACCAGGCGATGCCGCAGCAGCTCTTCCGGCTTGTTGGGCGTCCCGGCACGCGCCAGGTAAGACGCATGGGCGGCGGCGGTCAGCGCGATGTCGGCCAGCTTGCGCGCGATCAACGCGCCTTGTTGCGGCCGCACCATGCGCACGGCAATGTCCGCCTCGCGCTCGAGCAAGTTCGACAGCTGGTTCGAGGCAACGAGTTCGACGGCAATGCCCGGCTCGGCTTCGCGCAGCGCGGCCAGCACCGGCGGCAGCAACCAACTCGCCGCCACCTGGCTGCTGCTGAGGCGCACCATCCCGGTCGCGGCTTGGCGCTGGGCCTCCAGGGAGCGCGACAAGGCATCGGCGCCCAGCTTCATCTGCCGCGCAGCGTCGATCATCGCCAGCGCTGCGGCCGTGGGCGTCAAGCCACGCCCGGTGCGCTCGAACAGCGGCACGCCGAGCTGAGCTTCCAGCTCGGCCATGTGGCGGCTCAGGGTGGGTTGATGGACCCCCAGTCGGCGCGCTGCCCCCATCAGGCTGCCGGCGTCGATGACCGCCAGGAAACTGCGGATGAGTGCCCAGTCGAAGGATGGTTGTCCCATGCGAAAGTGTAGAGCTCGATTGCGGATGGACACAGTTTTCAGATGAAGCCGGACTGCCTAGACTGACCTTTCCATGAACAAACCCAGAGGTGTGGTGATGCCCCAGTCCGAGAAGACCGTGTTGATCCTGGGTGCTAATGGGCGTTTCGGGCAGGCTGCTGTGGCCGCGTTCGCCGCTGCGGGATGGAAGGTGCTGGCGCAGGCGCGGCATGGATCTGCCGATGCACTGCCTGCAGGCGTGATGGCCCTATCCACTCCGCTGGATGCAAGCCGGGACTTGGACGCCCAGGCCAAGGGAGCCTCCGTGGTGGTCTACGCCGTCAATCCACCGTATACCACCTGGCGCGAGCAAGCTTTGCCGCTGCTGCGGTTGGGCATGGATCAGGCGCAGCGCCTGGACGCGCTGTTGATGCTGCCGGGCAATGTCTACAACTACGGCGCGGGCATGCCGCCGGTCCTTGACGAACACACGCCCGAGCGACCAACCACAGTCAAGGGACGCATGCGTTGCGCCATGGAAGCCGAACTTGCCACAAGCGCCTCGCGGGGGCGGCGCAGCGTGGTGATCCGCGCCGGCGATTTCTTTGGCTGCGGCCGTGGTTCCTGGTTCGACCTGATCATCGCCAAGTCGCTGACGCGCAGCAAGTTGGTCTATCCAGGGCCGGTGGAGGTTCCGCATGCCTGGGCCTATCTCCCGGATCTGGCGCGGGCTTTCGTGGCGGTGGCGGAGCGCGGCGATACTCAGGGATTTGCACGGCTGCAGTTCGCCGGGTACACGCTCACCGGTGCCGAGTTGCTTGGTGGTCTCGAAGCCGCGGCCAAGGATCTGGGCATCCGCCCCGACCATGGCTTCAAGCGCGGCTCCATGCTATGGGGTGTCATTCGCCTCGGGGGCCTGGTGGTGCCGATGTGGCGGGAAGTGGCGGAGATGGCTTATCTGTGGCGGGTGCCGCATGCGCTGGATGGCAGGATGCTGGGTCAGCTTGTTGGTCCTGTGCAGGAAACCCCCCTCCCCGATGCCTTACGACAGGCCCTGATCGATCTCGGTCTTGCCCACAGGAACAAGACCGATGCCGCCGTCGCGTGAGCACGCTTGCCGTGATGACTTGGAGTTCGTTAGCCGGGTTCGCCCACGGTAGCCGGCACCAGCGGCAGTTCAATCCCGCGCTCGCGGAAGACCTCCTCGGCGGCGAACAGGCCGTTCAAGGCAGCCGGGAACCCGGCATAGACCGCCATCTGCATGATGACCTCGACCACCTCCGTGGGCGAGCAGCCGACGTTGAGTGCGCCGTGGACGTGAACCTTGAGCTGAGGGCGTGCATTACTCAGTGCCGTGAGCGCAGCCACCACGGCGATCTCGCGTGACTTCAGGTCCAGCCCAGGTCTGGAATAGATGTCGCCGAAGGGGAATTCGATCAGGAGCTTGGCAAAGTCCGGGGCGATCGCACTCAGCGAGTGAATGACGGTCTCGCCCGCATCGCCATCAACCTCCTTCAGCTTGGCCCAGCCGCGTTGATACCGTTCATTGGCTTGCATGAGACTTCCTTGGTTGTGGAGAAGTGGGGGTGGACGGCAGCGCGCGGCGATACACCGTGATCTTGGCATTGATTGCCTTCAGGTTGGTCTGGAGATCGGTCAGTCTCTGAATCAGATGTTCGCGGTGGTGCTCCAACACCTCCAGCCGGGGCGCAATCGTGCTGTTGCCCATGGCGCGCAACTCGGCGTAGGCACGGATCTGGGCCAGCGGCATGCCGGTGTGCTTCAGACGCAGCACGAAGGCGATCCAGGCGATGTCTTCGGTGCCATAGTGCCGGTGGCCATTGGTGGCGCGATGAACGGGGCGCAGCACACCGATTTTTTCGTAGTAACGCAGAGCATGAGAGGACAGGCCAGTGGCGGCTGCCATCGCGCGCACCGATAGGAATGAGGTTTTCATGCCGTGGATGCTAAAAGTTAGAGCAGGCTCGAAGTCAAGCGGTGCCGCAAAGCAAGGCTACGATCACCCCCAGGTTCTGCACAGCACCTCTTCCGACTCCCGGGCACCGACCATTCATGAACCCCACCATCCAGGCCATCCCGGTTCCGTCTGATATCGCGATCAGCCGCTCTGTGGCTGGGGCGGATTTCATGGACTGCTACGCGGTACCGATCGGGCCGAACGCGCCGTCAGCGCTGGCGATCTTTCTGCAGGTGGCATCGCGCACACCGGGCTGGGTCAACCGCTTGATGGCACTGCGTAATCAAGTCGCCGCCAGAATTGGATTGAAGAACCTCGGCCACCTCAATGCCATTCAGGCATCCCGTTCCGCTGACGACTACCGGGTCGGCGATCGGGTCGGCATTTTTACGATCCTGCATCTAAGCGACGACGAGGTCATCCTCGGAGACTCGGACAAGCATCTGGACGTCAAGGTCTCGTTTTGCAAGATCACTGACGCTGGGCACAGCCTCGTGGCGGTGTCCACGGTCATGCATCTGCACAACCTGCTGGGCCATGTCTACATGCTGATCGTCGCGCCGATCCACCGGCGCATCGTTCCCGCCACGTTGGCGCGCCTGGAGACTGGACAAGCTTTGGGGTGATGGAACATGCGATGCAACCGCCACAGCGGTAGCGGGCGAGTTGTTGTCGGGCCTTGCCGCTGCGGAGGCATAACTCATCCGCCGCTGACTGGTGCGGGTGGCCGATTTGCATCGGACAATTGGAGTCGAACGATCTGATCTGTATTCAGAGATGGGGCTATACCCTATTCTCGGCTGCCGCGGTTCGCGCTGCAGCGTCGGCACGCAACAACTCGACCAGGCGGGTAAGCGCGGGGGAGTGCGTGGTCGAGGGCATGAGCAACAAGGTTCGCAGCTTGGCGACACGTGGGGGCACCTTGGCCCAGGAAACCGCGTCC
>DAIAZB010000233.1 GCA_027443745.1 Thiomonas sp.
GCCCGGGCGATGGCGTGTCCATTTCCATCGGCGTCGTGTTCTACACCGCCGTCACCCGCCACCTGGCGCGGGTGCACCAGTGCAACCGCGTGCTGCGCGAGCTTGGGCTGCAACCCAGCTTCCCCGGGACCAGCGCCTGGCTGGACGCCGTCAAGGCGCCGATTGGGCGAGCCATCGCGGCGTCGCGGGTGCGCTGGCGCAGCCATGTCGCGCCTCCAGGGGCCTACTGAACTCGAGCACCGCGCGCATCAGCGTGGCGTTCCTGGCGATGCGCGTCCGCGCGCTGGCCGCCTCTCACCGACGAAAAACGCTCCCAGGCCCGTGACATGAATCGGCAGCGGGAAGGAAAAAACGGCAGTTTCCGTCCCGCATCGCCTGCACGATCGGGCAGACCCCGATGGGCTTGATTCTTGCTTCTTCGTCCTCATCTGCTGCTTAAAGCCGCAAGCGAACGTCCCCGGGCCAGAGCGCAGACGTCGCCGCCGCGCATGAACCATTCGACGTTGTCCTTCGCCAGACGTTGTCACCAACATTAACGAGGCTCGCCATGCAGACCATGATTTACGACTCCGACGCCTTCAGCGTCTTCCAGCTCGAATGGGCTGACGCCATCGCCGAGCCCAAAGCGGAAAGCCGCGGCGACATGCAGCATGGCGGTTTCGAGATCGTCGACAAATTCGCCCGCAAGGAAATTTTCATCGAAGGCCTGGTCGCCGACGGTTTTCGCCTGCGGGTCCAGAGCCTGATGGCCGGCTCGCCGACCACCGACGACATCGACGATTTCCTCGACGGTTTCTCGGCGCTGTCGCGCCTGAACCTGCACGCCCACTGACGAACCCGGCCGGACTCGCCGCGCTCAAAGATCGAGCTCGACCTCCGCGCTCGTCGCCCTCGAGACGCATGCCGTGAGGAACTCGGCTTGCTCCTGCGGACCGAGGATGAAGTCCCTGTGATCGATCGTTCCCGACAGATAGCGAACCTTGCAAGTCCCGCACAGGCCGGAAGAACATGAGGTCGCGACATGGACGTCTGCGCATTGCAGCGCATCCACCATGGACTGCTCCGGCCCGACATCGACCCGAGCGCCGGTGCTGCGCAGACGAATCACGAAGGTGCCGGCCGGGGGCTGCGGCGCCGCGCCTTGTCGATTCGGGTCCGCCGCGGCCGGTGCCTTGAAATGCTCGCAATGCACGGCGCCTGGGGGCCAGGAAAGCGTCGAGGCCGCGCATGCCTTCATGAAGCCGGCCGGCCCGCAGTAGTAGACATGGGTGTCGGGCAGCGGTGTGCCGAGCAAAGCCCCGATGTCGAGGCCCTGGCCGGGCACTCCGGCGTCGAAGTGGTAGCGCACACGGCCGGAGCCCGCCATGCTTGCGAACTCGTCCCGAAACGCCGTGCATGAAGCGTCTTTCGCGCAGTAATGCAGCTCGTAGTCGACGCCGGCACGCTCGAGTTCGTGCGCCATCGACTTGAGCGGGGTCACGCCGATGCCGCCGGCCAGCAGCAGGACCTTGCGCGCACCCCCACGCAGCCGGAAATTGTTGCGCGGCGCGCTGATGCGAACGATGTCCTGCACATGCAGGCTCTCGTGGATGCTCCGCGAACCGCCCCGCCCCGATTCGTCGCGCAGCACGCCGATGACGTAGTGGTGCTGGTGGGCAGGGTCGGAGCAGATCGAGTACTGGCGCACCAGGCTGTTGGGCAGATGCACGTCGATATGCGCGCCGGCCTCGAACGGCGGCAGTTGGCCGCCGTCCGGATCGACGAGCTCGTACGACTGAATGGCGCGAGCTTCGAAGCGCACCTGGTTCACCCGCACCGACAGCAGGTTTTCGGATGCCGCGGCCGCGTCATGCGCCAGGGCCATGGGGCCGTCGTTCTTCATCACGCGGCGCGTCAGGATCGCAGCGATTGCTCGAGCGCGCCCATGCGCTCGCGCACGAAGCTGGCGCGCGCTTCTCCGCTCAACCGGTCGGCCTCGGTGATGATGCTGACGATCTGGCGGCTCACCAGGCGGCGTCGAGCGACCTCCTCGTCGGTGGTGGCGCCCTCGGCCACCTCGAAGACATTGCCTGAGCAGTAGCTGTTGGGCATGCCACCGACGTCCCGCAGCCATTGTGCGAAGCCTTCCGCGGTGGCCGCGGGGTTGCTGCCGCGCACGGCATCGCGCAGCAGTTTGCGGAACATGAACAGGCCGGCATCGAACTTGGTCGGATTTTCAAGCGCGTGCACAGCGATCGGGCGCTGGCTGATGATGGCCTCGTAGTCGCCCGGCGCGTACTGGGCGTCCTTGTAGTTGGACCGGTCGCGGTGGTTGCCGGGAATCTCGACCAGATCGGTGGCCGTCCTGCCGTCGGCGAAGCGCTCCTTGCGGCGCAGCGCGACCTGGCCGTCGAGAAAGTCGATGGACTCGTAGCCGACCAGGCTCTTGTCGCCCACGCCGCGCGTGTCGATACCGGGGCCCATGACGCGCCATCCGATCATCTTGCTGTTGGTGTCGTCGACCGGCACGGTCCAGCGAATGATGTGCAAGCGGCTGAAGTGCTTGCGCTCGCCGCCGTCCTCCGAGGTGTAGGCATGCAGGCTCAGGTTGGGCAAGACCTGGTGCTGGACACGCACGAACAGACGGTCCTTGTTGACCCGCCGCGCACCGGCGCAGGCCAGGCCGCGGCCGCCGTGGACCGGAGTGAACTGCATGTCGGGCGCGACCTCCATCGAGGCGGCACCGACCTCGTCGAAGGTGGTGCCCTGGAAATGGCCGCCGACGACGTTCCTGGCCGCATGCAGCGCGGTGGGGTGGAAATTGTCCGCCGCATTGTCCTGAACCTGCAGCCAGTTGCAATGCTGGAAGTTGCTGAAGGGCACGAGCTCGTCGCCGGCTGCCACCGTGAAGTTGCCCTCCCATTCGGGGAACGGCGGCGCTCGATCGGGTGCGCCCATGTACGCGAACACCAGGCCGTGCCGCTCGATCGCCTTGTAAGCGCCCTGGCGGATCGAGCAGCGGTACTTCTCGCCCTCGATTTCCTCGCCCTTGGGGAAAGGCACATGGAGGCAGGCGCCGTCCACGTCGAACACCATGCCGTGGTAACAGCAGCGGATACCGTGCTCCTGGATGGCGCCGTACTCGAGCGACGCACCGCGGTGGACGCAATGGGCATGCAGCAGGCCAATCGCGCCGCTGCCGTCACGGAAACAGACCAGCTCTTCGCCCAGGATTTTCAGGAAGCGCGGCGTGTCGGTCAGCTCGATCGCCATGCACACGGGGTGCCAGAAAGCGCGCATGTATTCACCCATCGGCGTGCTGGGACCCACCTCGGTGAGTTCCGGATCGTGCCCGGGAATCTTGGCGGTGTAGTAGCCGCCGAATGGAGTCAACTTCTTTGTCCCTGGGTTGCCGCCCCCGCCCGTGTTGCCTGTGCGGTCCATTTTGTCCTGAACGATCGACATGTCTCGAATTCCTTGGTGAGGGTTTCACAAATCAGACGGTGACGGCTTTCGCACTGGTACACTGAAGTCTGTATACAGAGTGTAGATGCAGTAGGCGCCGCATGCAACCCTGCAGGTGGAACCCTGGTCTCGGATGTTGACGCATTGCGTCATCGTCACGTACTCTGTATTCGAAGTACAAAGCATGAGAGGCCTGAAGTGAGAACCACCCTCGCCAAGATTCCGACCCGGACCGACTATGTCGAGCAGGTCTACAAGGTGTTGCTGAACGCCATCAGCGACGGCACGCTCGCGCCCGGCATGCGCATGACCCAGGAAGAGATTGCCGAGCAACTGGACGTGTCCCGGTCTCCGGTGCTGCAGGCGCTGCGCCTGCTCAAGAAGGATGGTTTCATCCAGGATGCGCCGGGGCGAGGTGTCCAGGTGGCGCCGCTCGACACCGAATGGATCGCGAACATCTACGAGGTGCGTGGTGCGCTCGACGCGCTGGCGGCGCGCTTGGCGGCAAAGCAGCGCGCGCGCATCGACCCGGCCCTGCTGGAGAATGGCAGACGCATCGCGCACGACGACGATGTGAACGCGATGATCGATGCCGACATGGCATTTCACAGCGCCATCTATCAAGCGTCGGGCAACGACTTGATCGCGCAGAGCGCCCAATTGCATTGGGCGCACCTGCGACGGGTGATGGGCGCCGTGCTCCAGACCTCAAGCCAGCGCTCGACGGTCTGGCAGGAGCACCAGGCCATCGCCGAAGCCATCGCGTCGG
>DAIAZB010000234.1 GCA_027443745.1 Thiomonas sp.
GGGGTGATGACGTCGCGGTAGACCTTGCGGTACACCTCGAAACCCGAGACCGAGCGCAGCACGCTCGACCAGTAATAGAAGTCGTATTCCTGCAGCCTGCCGTTGGCCGAGCCGTGGAATTCGGCTTGCAGCGCGTGGAACTTCACATCCAGCAGGCGCGCGGTGTTGTCGGCGCGCTCCAGAAAGGTGCCGATGCGCAGGAAGTGAAACGCCTCGTCCTGCAGCATGGTGCCGGAGGTGACGCCGCGCGAGAGATGCGAGCGGTTTTTCACCCACTCGAAGTACTCGGCCGGGTCGCGCTCGAAGCGGCCGTCGGCCAGCAGCCGCCACGATTCCAGCCAGGTCTGGTTGATGGTTTCCCACACCTCGGTGGTGATGGCGCCGCGCACCGCGCGGGCGTTTTCGCGCGCCGCGCGCAAACAGCTCTGGATGGACGAGAGATTGCCCATGTCGCTGACCATGAAGTCCAGCACCTTGCCGGCTTCGATGTCACCGTGACGCGCGGTATAAGCCTCGGTCAGCTCGGAGATGCCCAGCAGGCCTTGCCAGTCGAGATGCTCCGCCGAGCGCGCCGCGGCGGCGCTGCCGGCGTCGGGCTGGGGCAGGAGCGCGGCCTGGTGCTGCACGTCGAGCATGCGCGCGGTGTTTTCGGCGCGCTCGGTGTAGCGGGCCATCCAGAACAGATGATCGGCAGTGCGGCTCAGCATTCAGCGCTCCAGGACCCAGGTGTCTTTGGTGCCACCGCCCTGGGAAGAATTGACCACCAGAGACCCTTCGGCCAGCGCCACGCGGGTGAGGCCGCCGGGCACCAGCGAGACTGTTTTTCCCGACAACACGAACGGCCGCAGGTCGATGTGGCGCGGCGCGATGCCGACCTCGACGAAGATGGGGCAGGTGGACAGCGCCAGCGTCGGCTGGGCGATGTAGCGCTCGGGGTGTGCCTTGAGCCTGGCGGCGAACTCGGCCAACTCGGCCTGGCTTGCCGCCGGGCCAACCAGCATGCCGTAGCCGCCGGCGCCATGCACCTCCTTGACCACCAGCTCGGGCAGATGTGCCAGCACGTAGCCCAGACCGTCGGCCTCGCGGCACTGGTGGGTGGGCACGTTGTTGAGCAGGGGTTTTTCGCCGAGATAGAACGCGATCATCGCCGGCACGTAGGGGTAGATGGATTTGTCGTCGGCCACGCCGGTGCCGATGGCGTTGGCCAGATTGACGTTGCCGGCGCGGTAGGCCGCCATCAGCCCAGTGCAGCCGATGGCGGAGTCGGCGCGGAAGGCTTGCGGGTCGAGGAAGTCGTCGTCGATGCGGCGGTAGATCACGTCCACCCGCTGCGGCCCCTGCGTGGTGCGCATGTAGACGAAGTCGTCCTCCACGTACAGATCCTTGCCTTCCACCAGCTCGATGCCCATTTGCTGCGCGAGAAAGGCATGCTCGAAGTAGGCCGAGTTGTACATGCCCGGGGTGAGCACCACCACGGTGGGGTCGTTGACCGCGGGCGGCGCCACGGCGCGCAGTTTTTCCAGCAGCAGGTCGGGGTAATGGGCCACCGGAGCCACCGGGTGGCGGGCGAACAGGCCGGGGAACAGGCGCATCATCATGCGCCGGTTTTCCAGCATGTAGCTCACTCCCGAGGGCACGCGCAGATTGTCTTCCAGCACATAGAACTCGCCTTCGCCCTGGGCGTTGGCGGCGCGCACGATGTCCACCCCGGCAATCTGCGCATAGACCTGCTGCGGCAGGGTGATGCCCCGCATCTGCGGCCGGTACTGCGCGTTGCCCAGCACCTGCTCGGCGGGTATGACGCCGGCGCGCAGGATGTCCTGGTCGTGGTAGATGTCGTGCAAAAAGCGGTTGAGCGCCGCCACGCGCTGCTTCAGCCCGGCTTCCAGGTGGCGCCACTCGTGTGCCGGGATGATGCGCGGAATCAGGTCGAAGGGGATGAGGCGCTCGGTGCCGGCGTCGTCGCCATACACCGCGAAGGTGATGCCGACGCGGCGAAAGATCAGCTCCGCCTCCTCGCGCTTGGCCTGCATCGCCAGCGGCGGCTG
>DAIAZB010000235.1 GCA_027443745.1 Thiomonas sp.
CGTTGCCCCACTCGAGCGGCTGGGCGAAACCGCCCTGTTCAGCGCGCGCATGGGGCGGCGGCGCAAGCCCTTCGACTACCGGTTGCGTGTGACCTGGCCGCCCTTGCAGGCGGGCGATCCGCCCTGGATCACGGACCTGGAGGACCCCTATCGTTTTCCTCCCGTGCTCGGCGACATGGACGTGTGGCTGCTGGCCGAAGGCACGCATCTGCGCCCCTACGAATGCCTTGGCGCGCACCCGGGTGCGATGCTGGGCGTCACGGGTGCGCGCTTCGCCGTCTGGGCGCCAAACGCGAAGCGCGTGTCGGCGGTGGGCGCATTCAACCAGTGGGATGGCCGTCGCCACCCCATGCGGCTACGGCGTGAATGCGGCGTGTGGGAACTGTTTCTGCCCGGTGTCGTCGCGGGCGATCTGTACAAATTCGAAATCCTGACGCAGGCGGAAGAACGGCTGCTCAAGGCCGACCCCTTCGCCTTTCGCAGCGAGCTGCGCCCCAACACCGCCAGCATCGTGCAGGGGCTGCCGCCGATGCACGCGCTGCGCCCCGAGATGGCGCAAGCCAACGCATTCGGGCGGGCCATCAGCATTTACGAAGTGCATCTCGGCTCCTGGCGCAAACGCGAAGGCTGGCAGTGGCTGAGCTACCGCGAACTGGCCGACACCCTGGTGCCCTACGCCCGCGACATGGGCTTCACCCACCTCGAGCTGCTGCCGGTGAGCGAGTATCCGTTCGACGGTTCCTGGGGCTATCAGCCCATCAGCCTGTTCGCACCCACGTCGCGTCATGGCACGCCGGAAGACTTCCAGGTCTTCGTCGATGCCGCGCATGCTGCGGGCCTCGGCGTGATTCTCGACTGGGTGCCCGCGCACTTCCCGTCCGACGCTCACGGCCTGGCCAATTTCGACGGGACCCATCTGTACGAATACGCCGACCCGCGCGAAGGCTTCCACCGAGACTGGAACACGCTCATCTACAACTTCGGCCGCACCGAGGTGCGTAACTTCTTGGTGGCCAACGCGCTCTACTGGCTGGAGCGTTTCAACGTCGACGGCCTGCGGGTGGACGCCGTGGCTTCCATGCTCTACCGCGACTACAGCCGCCCGCCCGGCGAATGGGTGCCCAACCGCTTCGGCGGACGGGAGAACCTGGAGGCCATCGCGTTTCTGCGGCGCATGAACCACACCGTGGGCGTGCAGCGCCCCGGGGCCATCACCATCGCCGAAGAGTCCACCGCCTTCCCCGGCGTCAGCCGGCCGCCGAGCGACGACTTGCAAGGCGGCGGCCTGGGCTTTCACTACAAGTGGAATATGGGCTGGATGCACGACAGCCTGAGCTACGTGCAGCGCGACCCCATCCACCGACGGCATCATCACGACGAACTCACCTTCAGCATGGTCTATGCGTTCGACGAGAACTTCGTGCTGCCGCTGTCGCACGACGAGGTGGTGCATGGAAAAGGTTCGCTGCTCGCCAAAATGCCGGGCGACCCCTGGCAGCGGTTCGCCAACCTGCGCGCCTATCTCGGCTATATGTTCAGCCACCCCGGCAAGAAGCTGCTGTTCATGGGCAACGAGTTTGCCCAGGCGTGGGAATGGCAGGCCGACGCCAGCCTGGACTGGGACGCGCTGCAGCGCGCTCCGAACCAGGGCGTCCAGCGTCTGGTTCGCGACCTGAACCTGACCTACCGCGCGCACCCCCCGCTGCACCAGCTCGACCACCTGAGCGGCGGCTTCGAGTGGATCACCCACGACGACGCGACGCAGTCGGTGCTGGCATTTGTGCGTGGCGCGCAAGATGGCAGCAAGTTCGTCGTCCTGTGCAACTTCACCCCCGAGCCGCGCCGCGCCTACCGCATCGGTGTGCCGCAGCCCGGGCGCTGGGAGGTTCTGCTCAACACCGACGACCCGGTGTATGGCGGCTCCGGCATCGAGCTTGCGCTCAGCAGCGCCGAGCCGGTGTTTGCGCATCAACGACCCTTTTCCCTGCACTTGACCCTGCCCCCGCTGGCCTGCCTCATCCTCCGGCCCTCCGCATGAACGCCCCGCACCACCCCCCGGCCCCGAGCGCGGCTGCACTGCGGCTGCGACGGGGACGGGTTCGCGAACTGGGCGCGCATGTCGAGCAGGACGGCACGCGCTTCGCGCTGGCCGCGCCCCATGCGCAGGCCGTGGATCTCTGCCTGTTCGACGCCGAGGGGCAAACCGAAGTGGCCCGCCTGCCGATGCCGGAGCAGCGTGACGGCATCTGGCAGGGCATCCTGCCCTACGCGCCGGCTTTGGGCGCAGGCCTGGTGTATGGCTGGCGTGTGCATGGCCCCTGGGCGCCGCGGCAGGGACATCGCTTCAATCCCGCCAAATTGCTGCTTGATCCCTGTGCGCGCGAGGTCGTGGGCCGCTACGACGGCAGCGACATCCATCGCGGCCATCTCCCGTCCAATCCCGCGCAACCCGATCCGCGTGACAACGCCGCGTCAGCGCTGAAGGCTCGGGTCGTGCGCGACCTGCCGCGCCTGAGCGTGCCGCGCCCGGTCATCGACCCTGCGCAACGCGTCATCTACGAAGTGCATGTGAAGGGTTTCAGCGCCCTGCATCCCGAGCTGCCGCCTGAACTGCGCGGCACGTACGCGGGTCTCGCCCACCCTGCCTGCATCGCCCATTTGCAGCGCCTCGGCGTCACCACGCTGAGCCTCATGCCGGTGGCGTTTCGCGCCGACGAGTCGCGCCTGCTCGACATGGGGCTGCGCAATTACTGGGGGTACAGCCCCGTGGCGTGGAGCGCCCCGGAAACACGCTACTGGAGCGGCATGGCGGGCAGCACGCCACGCACCGAGTTGCGCGCACTGGTGGACGCCCTGCACGCCGCGGGGCTGGAAGTGCTGCTCGACGTGGTCTACAACCACACCGCCGAGCTGGACGAGCTCGGTCCCACGCTGTCGCTGCGCGGGATCGACAACGCGCTGTATTACCACCTGGAGACACCAGACCGCAGCCGCTATGTGAACTGGACGGGCTGCGGCAACAGCATCAACCTGAACCAGCCACTGGTGCTGCGCACGGTGATGGACAGCCTGCGCCGCTGGGTCACGGAATTCGGCGTGGACGGCTTTCGCTTCGACTTGGCCACCACCCTGGCGCGCGGGGTCGTGGAACAGGGCGGGCGCTTCGCGGCGCACGCGCCGCTGCTCATGGCCATCGCTCAGGATCCGGTGTTGCGCGGCTGCCTGATGGTGGCCGAGCCCTGGGACCTCGGCCCCGACGGCTACCAATTGGGTGCATTTCCCGCGGGATGGTTGGAGTGGAACGACCGCTTCCGCGACACGCAGCGTGGCTTCTGGCTGACGCGCCAGGACACGCCCGGGGTGCTCGCCACGCGGCTGGCGGGCTCCAGCGATGCCTTCAACCCGGCATGGCGCGGCGCCCACAGCAGCGTGAACTTCATCACCGCGCACGATGGCTTCACCCTGCGGGATCTGGTCAGTTACGACCACCGCCACAACCAGGCCAACGGCGAAGACAACCGCGACGGCCATGGCCACAACCTGAGCGTCAACAACGACGTCGAGGGCGAAACCGACCGTCCGGATGTGCTGGCCGCACGCGCCCGACAAAGCCGTGCTTTGCTCGGCGCGTTGCTGCTGTCGCTGGGCACACCCATGCTGCTGGCGGGCGACGACATCGGCCACAGCCAGCGCGGCAACAACAACGCCTATTGCCAGGACAACGCCATCTCCTGGCTGAACTGGATGCAGCCCGACCTGGACCTGCGCGATTTCGTGCGGTCTGTTCTGGCCCTGCGGCGCGACTGCCCGGTGCTGCAGAGCCGGGGCTGGTGGCAAACCGAACCCAAGGCCTGCGGCCCGGTCGCGACCTGGTTGCAGGCCGACGGCCAGGCCATGACGACCGCGCAGTGGCAGGACCGCGCCCCGGGCACCCTCATGCTCAGGCTGACGGACCCGACGCACCGCCAGGAAGCCCTGCTCCTAGTGCATGCCGGGGAGGAGAGCGCTGTCGTTCTCCCACCCCCGGGGAGCTGGATGCTCAGACTGATGAGCAACGCCTTGCCGAGTCCGGATGACGCACCTGGCCCGGCGCCACGCCCGCTCGCCGCCCGCGAAACCCTGCCGCCCACGAGCTTGTGGGTCGCCATCCGCGAGCTTGACCTGCAACCTGACCAAGGAGAGGATTCAGCATGAGCCACATCACCCGCCCCGCGACGCCATTCCTCGACCAGCGCCCCGGCACCTCGGGCCTGCGCAAGCGAGTGGATGTCTTTCAGCAGCCTGGCTATCTGGACAATTTCGTCCAGGCGCTGTTCGACGTGTTGCCCGACGCCGGCGGCAAGACCCTGGTTGTCGGCGGCGATGGGCGCTACTTCAACCGCGTCGCCATCCAGATCATCCTGCGCATGGCCGCGGCCAAGGGCTATGCCCGGGTGCTGGTCGGTCGAGACGGCATTTTGTCCACCCCTGCGCTGAGCGCCGTGATTCGGCGTCGCGGCGCGAGTGGCGGCATCGTGCTCTCGGCCAGCCACAATCCAGGCGGAGCCGAGGGCGATTTCGGCATCAAATACAACATCGCCAATGGCGGGCCGGCACCCGAAGCGGTGACCGAGGCCATCTACCGTCGCTCGCGCGACATCAGCATGATCCATACCGTCGAGGCCGCCGATCTCCCACTCGACACGCCCGGCACCCACCATCTGCTCCACACCCGGATCGAGATCATCGACCCGGTGGCCGACTATGCCGAGGTGCTGCGCGGCCTGTTCGACTTCGACGCCATCCGCGGCCTGTTCCGGCGCGGCTTTCGGCTGCGTCTCGACACCATGTGGGCTGTCGGCGGCCCCTATGCCCGCGCCTTGCTCGAAGGCGAACTGGGCGCGCCGCCAGGCACCGTCGTCCATGGGCAGTCGCTCGAAGACTTCGGCGGCCTGCACCCCGACCCCAACCCGGCGAATGCCATCGACCTGATCGAACACTTGCAGTCACCCGACGCGCCGGACATGGGCGCGGCCACCGACGGTGATGCCGACCGCAACATGATCGTCGGCCGCAATTTCGTCGTGTCGCCGTCCGACAGTCTCGCCGTGCTGGCTGCGCACGCCACGCGCATTCCCGGCTACAAGGCGGGGTTGGCCGGGGTGGCGCGATCCATGCCGACCTCCACGGCGATCGACCGTGTGGCGCGCAAGCTGGGCATCGCGTGCTACGAAACACCCACCGGCTGGAAATATTTCGGCAACCTGCTCGACGCCGGCAAAGTGACCTTGTGCGGCGAGGAGAGCTACGGCACCGGCTCCGACCACATCCGTGAAAAGGATGGCCTGTGGGCCGTGCTGTTCTGGCTCAACCTGATTGCCGTGACCGGCGAGTCGGTCGAGTCCCTGGTGAGAAGCCTGTGGCGCGAGCATGGCCGCTGCGTCTATTCGCGCCACGATTACGAGGGCATTCCGCCCGACAAGGCCGACGCCTTGGTGCGCGCCCTGCGCTCCTCGCTGCCGCGCTGGAAGGGCCAGGTTCTTGCCGGGGAGCCGGTCATCATCGCCGACGACTTCTCCTACACCGACCCGACGGACGGCAGCACGAGCGACAAGCAGGGGGTGCGCATCGTTCTGCAAGGCGGCTCGCGCGTGGTGTTCCGCCTGTCGGGGACAGGCACCCAAGGCGCGACCCTGCGCATCTACCTGGAGCATCACGAACCCGATCCGGCGCGCCACGACCTGCCTGCGCAAGAGGCCCTGGCACCGCTCGTCACCGTTGCTGAACATGTCGCCCGCGTGAAGCACTGGACCGGCATGAGCGCCCCCAGCGTGATGACCTGAACCGCAGTTGCAGCCGTGCTTTGAAACCTCGCATCTCGAACCACAACCAAGGAGACAACGATGAGCCAGGACAAAAATGCCAGCCCGACGACGATCCCGGATCGCCAGATGCAGCCGCATATGCTGGTGCGGCGCTCGATTGCGCTCGTGCTTGCGGGTGGGCGAGGTTCGCGGCTGAAACAGTTGACCGACAAGCGCGCCAAGCCGGCCGTGTATTTCGGCGGCAAGTTCCGCATCATCGATTTCGCGTTGTCGAATTGCGTCAATTCCGGCATCCGCCGCATCGGCGTGATCACCCAGTACAAATCCCATTCGCTGCTGCGGCATTTGCAGCGCGGCTGGAGCTTCCTGCGCGCCGAGCTCAACGAGATGGTCGATCTTCTGCCCGCGCAGCAGCGCATCAACGAGGAACATTGGTATCGCGGCACGGCCGATGCGATCTACCAGAATCTGGACATCATCCAGTCGTCCAAACCCGAGTACATCGTCGTGCTGGCGGGCGATCACGTCTACAAGATGGACTATTCCCTGATGCTCAAGGACCATGTCGAAACCGGCGCGGATTGCACCGTGGGCTGCATCGAGGTACCCCGCGCCACGGCGTCGGCGTTTGGCGTGATGGCCATCGACGCGGAGCGGCGGATCATCGACTTCGTCGAAAAACCCGAGAACCCGCCGACCATGCCCGGGCGCGACGGCATCTCGCTGGCCAGCATGGGCATCTACGTGTTCAACGCCAGCGTGCTCTACAGGCTGCTGGAGGAGGACATCAACGACACCGCGTCCAGTCACGATTTCGGCAAGGACGTGATTCCGCGCATCGTGCGCGACGGCCATACCCTGGCGCACCCCTTCTCCATGTCCTGCGTGTCGGCGGCCCAGGGCGCCGAGCCCTATTGGCGCGATGTCGGCACCATCGATTCCTTCTGGGAGGCGAACCTCGACCTGGCCTCGGTCACCCCCGAGCTCAATCTGTACGACACCGAATGGCCGATCTGGACCAACCAGATGCAGCTGCCCCCCGCCAAGTTCGTGCAGGACGCCGAAGGCCGGCATGGCCAGGCCATCAACATCATGGTGTCAGGCGGCTGCATCGTCTCGGGCTCGATGGTGAGCAATTCGGTGCTCTTTTCCAATGTTCGCGTGGACTCGTTTTGCCAAATCGATCAGGCGGTGTTGCTACCCGATACCGTGGTGGGCCGGGGTTGCCGCATCAGCAAGGTGGTGGTTGACCGCGGCTGCGTCCTGCCGGACGACCTGGTGATCGGCGAGAACCCGGAACTCGACGCCGCGCGTTTCGAGCGCACCAGCAACGGCGTGGTCCTGGTGACGCGCGAGATGCTGGATCGGCTCAACAAGGCATGAGGCAGGCCATGCCGACCATGCGCATCCTGCAACTCAGCGCCGAAATCTTCCCCCTTCTCAAGACCGGCGGGCTGGCCGACATCGCCGGTGCCCTGCCTGCGGCGCTCGGCGCCGCAGGGTGCGATGTCCGGGTGCTGCTGCCCGGCTTCCCCGCGATCATCGCCGGTCTGCACGACGCCGTGCCCATCGGTCAGTTCACCATGCCCTGGGGCCACCCGGTGCAGGTGCTCGCGGGCAAGCTGCCAGCCGTGCCCGACGCAGCAAGGCAACCGATCCATGCCTATGTGCTGCACGCACCCGACCTGTTCGAGCGGCCCGGCAACCCCTACGAAGATGCGCAACGCCGCCCATACGCCGACAACCACCGGCGCTTTGCAGCGCTGGGCTGGGCGGCGGCGCATCTCGCCCACGGCCTGGATGCGACGTGGGCGCCGCAGTTGGTGCATGGACACGACTGGCATGCCGCATTGGCCATGGCCTGCCTCAGGCACTGGCCGGATGGCCGCGTCAAGCGCGTGCCATGCGTCTACACCGTGCACAACCTGGCCTACCAGGGCCTGTTCGATGCGCGACTTTTCGGCGATCTGGGTTTGCCGGCTGCCGCCTATCAGGTCGACGGCCTGGAGTTTCATGGTCAGATCTCCTTCATGAAGGCCGGCTTGTTCTACGCGGACAAAATCACCACGGTCAGCCCCACCTACGCCCGCGAAATCCAGACACCCGAGCAAGGCTTCGGCCTCGATGGCCTGCTACGCGCCCGCCGCGGCGATCTCAGCGGCATTCTCAACGCGGTGGATGCCGCGGTGTGGAATCCCGCCCTGGACGCCCACATCACCAAGCACTTCGATGCCGACCATCTGGCCGGCAAAGCCGGCTGCAAGGCCGCGTTACAGCAGGAATGCGGGCTGAAGATCGACAAGGGTGCACCCTTGTTCACCGTGGTCAGCCGACTCACCGAGCAAAAAGGACTGAACCTGGTGCTGGCTGGGATCGATGAAATTCTCCGCGGCGGCGGTCAGTTGCTGGTTCTGGGCAGCGGCGAGCACGCACTGGAACAAGCCTTCACCGAGGCTGCACATCGGCACGAGGGACAGGTCGCGGTACGCCTCGGCTACGACGAGTTGTTTGCCCACCGCATATTTTCCGGAAGCGACGTGACCCTGGTGCCCTCGCGCTTCGAGCCCTGCGGCCTCACGCAGATCTACGGCCTGTTGTATGGCAGTCTGCCGCTGGTGCGGGCCGTGGGCGGCCTGGCCGACACCGTGGTCGACGCCGATCTGGCGACATTGGCCGATCACACCGCCACTGGCATAGTCTTTGCTTCCTTCACCGAAGCCGACTACCGGCATGCCGTGCGCCGCGCACTGGCCTTGTACCGGCAGCCCCGCGCCTGGGCGCGGGTGCGGCAAACCGGCATGCGCCAGAATTTCAGTTGGACCCAGGCCGCCACACACTACACCACCATCTACCAGGCCTTGATGGATCCGTGAGACGCCGACCGCCCACTTTTTATTTTCCCCGTACTGCTGCTTATGACCACCGATCTCACACTGCCTTTTCCCACAGCGGCAACCGTGCCCTTCGAGCACGACACGACGCCGCACGATGTGGCATCGCTCAAGCGGGCCATCGCCAACAAGCTCATGTTCAACGTCGGCAAAGACCCGCAGGCGGCGCAGCCGGTGGACTGGCTGCATGCGGCCTCCTACGCGGTGCGCGACCTGCTGGTCGAGCGCTGGATGACCACCACCCATGCCAAAATCGACCAGGACGCCAAGCAGGTGTACTACCTGTCGATGGAGTTTCTCATCGGCCGCACGTTCAGCAACGCCCTGATCGCGCTGGAGATGACCGCCGTGCTGCGCCAGGCACTGGCCGAACTGGGTGTGGACATGGATGTCATCGCCGACCTGGAGCCCGACGCCGCCTTGGGCAACGGCGGCCTCGGGCGCCTCGCCGCATGCTTTCTGGACTCCATGGCCACCTTGGGCATTCCTGGTTATGGCTACGGCATACGCTACGACTACGGCATGTTCCGCCAGACCATCGTGCAGGGTCATCAGGTCGAGGTTCCCGACTATTGGCTCACCGCCGGTAATCCCTGGGAGTTTGCGCGCCCCGAAGTCACCTACCGCGTGCAATACGGCGGCCATGTCGTCAAACTGGGCGACCAGTGCGCCTGGCTCGATACCCACGATGTCGAAGCCATGGCTTACGACACCATCATCCCGGGCTACGGCACCCAAGCCACGAACACGCTGCGGCTGTGGTCGGCGAAGGCAACCGAGGAAATCAATCTGTCCGCCTTCAATCGCGGCGACTATCTCGCCGCGGTGGAGAAGAAGAACCAGTCGGAAAACGTGTCGCGCGTGCTGTACCCGGACGACTCGACCGACGCCGGGCGCGAGCTGCGCTTGCACCAGGAATATTTTTTCGTCAGCGCCAGCGTGCAGGATCTGATGCGCCGCTATCTGCACAGACACACGACCTTCGACCAGTTCAGCGACAAGGTGTCCATCCACCTCAACGACACCCACCCGGTGCTGGCCATTCCGGAGTTGATGCGCCTGTTTCTCGACGTGCATCACCTTCCCTGGAACGATGCCTGGCGCATCTGCCAGGGCGTGTTCTCCTACACCAACCACACCCTCATGCAGGAAGCGCTGGAAACCTGGCCGATCGACATGCTCGGCCGCGTGCTGCCACGCCATCTGCAAATCATCCTCGACATCAATGCCCATTTCCTCACCAAGCTCACGCAAAAGCACGGGCACGATGTCAACCTGATGCGCCACGTGTCGCTGGTGAACGAGTCCGGTGGCCGTTCCATCCGCATGGCCTACCTGGCAGTGCTGGCTAGCCACTCCGTCAACGGCGTCTCGGCTCTGCATTCCGAACTGATGCAACAGTCGATCTTTGCCGACTTTGCCAAGCTCTGGCCCAAGCGCTTCAACAACAAAACCAACGGCATCACCCAGCGCCGCTGGCTGGCGCTGGCCAATCCGGCCCTGTCCTCCGTGCTCGACGACACCATCGGCCCGACCTGGCGGCGCGATCTGTCGCAACTGGGCAAGCTGCGCCCGCTGTTGAACGACGTCGGCTTGATTCACCGATTCCAGCAGGCCAAACGCAGCAACAAGCAGCGCCTGGCGGACTGGCTGAAAACCCACGCGGACATGGCGGTTCCGGTGGACGCGTTGTTCGACGTCCAGGTCAAGCGCATCCACGAATACAAGCGCCAGTTGCTCAACGTGCTGCACGTCGTCACGCGCTACCTGCGCATCCTGGAGCAGCCCGGCAGCGTGACCGTGCCGCGCGTGGTCTTCTTCGCCGGCAAGGCGGCCTCGGCCTACCGCATGGCCAAGCTCATCATCCAGCTCATCAACGACGTGGCCAAGACCATCAACAATGACCCGCGGGTGGGCGAGTTGCTGAAAGTGGTGTTCGTGCCCAACTACAGCGTCAGCCTGGCCGAGGTGATGATCCCGGCAGCCGATCTCTCGGAGCAGATTTCCACCGCCGGAACCGAAGCCTCGGGCACGGGCAACATGAAGCTGTCGGTCAACGGCGCTCTCACCATCGGCACACTCGACGGGGCCAATGTCGAAATCCTGCAGAACGTCGGCGCCGACAATCTGTTCATCTTCGGCATGACCGCGACCGAGGTGACCGATCTGCGCATGACCGGGTACCAACCCCAAGCCATCGTCGACGCCAACCCCGAGTTGGCGCAAGTGCTCGCGGCCATCCGCGACGGCCGCTTCAGCCCGGAGGAACCGCACCGCTACCAGAACATCTACGACCTGCTGGTGAACTGGGGCGACCACTACATGCTGCTGGCCGACTATGCCAGCTACGTCGCCACGCAAGAACGGGTCGACGCGCTCTACCTCTCGCCCATCGACTGGGCCAGGAAGGCCATGACCAATGTGGCCGGCATGGGCCCTTTCTCGTCCGACCGCACCATCGCCGAATACGCCGAGCAAATCTGGCACGCCAAACCCATTGGCCGCTGAAGCCCTGCGCCGGTCGATGCTGCGGACCTGCGCGGACCTTTGCCGGCCATTGCCGCCCATCACGGGCTGGAGTGCCGTGGCCTGCCCGACTGGATTCGAACCAGTGACCTACGGCTTAGAAGGCCGTTGCTCTATCCAGCTGAGCTACGGGCAGCAGGGGCGAGGCGCCATTGTTTGCGGCCCGCTGAAGTGTAGTGGGGCGCAAGCGGGGACCGGGCTACCCGCTGGGCCTGGCAGCGATGCACTCAGGCCTGGATGGCGGCGGTGTAACCGGCGCGCACCACGGCATCAACCAGGGCTTGGGGGGATGCGCTGCCAGTCACTGTGGCACTGGCTTGCTCGAGATGGACCTCGGCACTTTGCACACC
>DAIAZB010000236.1 GCA_027443745.1 Thiomonas sp.
ACCGCACACACCGAAAACACGCTCTTCGCCAAATCCACGCCCATGGTTATAGTGCTCATGGAGACTTCCTCTTCTGCTGACGGTTGTAGAAACCATCATGGCCCTCGAGGCCGAAAGGGGAGGAAGTCTCTTTTTACTCACTTCACTTCGACAACGACCACGCAGTGAGGTTTCGAAAACTGCACTTGCCCTTGGTTCCCCGGCAATGCAGCCAGGATTCTCAATGCTTTGCCGCCCGTCCGTATATCGGCCCAGGAAAATTTCCTAGTGAGTAATGGCGATGCCATTCGGCGACCGTCAGCCGAGCATCGCTGCCTAAGCGAGCGGCAAACACATACTGGCCGCGACGGGACAGGTCTCCAGAGCGCCTTGATTGCTGCGGAGGCGGGGAGTAGTGAGTGATGACAAATGCGAGGTTACGAATAGTCGGTAGTTCGGGGCCAGCGGCAGGCCTAGCGGGAACGACGAGGGTCCGCGTAGCGAATGCGCGAAGCCTGCGATGCAATGCCGCAGCTGGATCGGCATGGGCGGAGCACGCCAGGTGCTTTGCCCGCCACTTACGCAGACAGTCCCCCCGGTGGCGCATATCTGTGCCCGCGAGTCCGAGCGGAATTGTCCTCGCGTTGGGAAGCTTGCGCTGAAACGAAGGTCAATCTAGTCAGAGGGGGTGTCAGAATGAACACAGGCAATGGCAGTTGGCAACGCGGCACCGTTATTCGTGTGCCCGATACCCAACCAGGCATAGTGATGGTGGACGATTGCCAAGTTTCTTTCCGCATCGAAGGGATGTGGATATCGGCTTCAGCACCCACACCTAACATGGTAGTCGAGGTGTTGCTCGGTGACAGTGGTGAGGCGCTGCGGGTCCGGGCGATCGACGCCAGTGTTTTGAATCAAGAAAGGATTGGGCAGGCCTCACGGGTTGCACAGGAGCAAGGCCGCCGGGCGTTGGAACTGGGCAAGTCGGTATGGGGTGGGGTGAGCGCGAGGATGGGGCAGCCCGCGCTAATAGCAGGGCTTTGCCTGTGGGTCGGCTGGTTTTTCATGCCAAGTCTCTCCATCGACCTAGGCTTCGCCAGCCGCTCGTTGACCTACTGGCAATTGCTGCAAATCAACAACCTCACCAGTGGCGATGTCACGACAGGAAGTGTTGGGTTGTTCGGTCTGATCGGCTTGGTCTCTATCGCTGCGCCATTCGCTCGCCCCTTCATCAGCCATCCACTGGCGCGGTGGATAAATGCCGCGCCATTGCTTTTTCTCTTGGCGACGTACATACGCTTCCAGTGGATGATGCGAGATGCCATTGATTCGGCGCAACGTCAAGCCGGCTCTTTGGGCCCCGACTCATCTGCGTTCGCCACATCAATGATTAACAGCGTACTCAAAAGCATGGAGCAGGCGATCCATCTGGCGTATGGCCTGTGGATCGTGCTGGCCGCTTCATTTGTGCTCGCAGGCCTCACCCTGCTGGGCCAGAACCCTCCCTCCCGTGCGCACGTGAGGACATCCCGATGACTTCGAGACATTTGGTTCCTGCCCTGTGCATCTTGGTCACCTTTGCTGGCGCGCTTGCGGCCTGTTCCAAGCCCACGAGCAATGGAATCACATCAAACACGTCCGGCGCCTCATTGCAGGAGGCGTTATCCCCAGCGGCCGTAGCATCGGCAGCCGCCGCTGCTCACACGCAAGCCCTACCCAAACCCGATCCTGCGACACCCGATGCAACATATGTGCGGCTCGACAGCGGGAACCAGCTCATGTTCCTGTACGCCGCTCTCTCAGGGCTGCCGCCCGACTTCAATGCAATGGCCCGTGACTATTCACAAGCCTATGCGCAGACAACTGATGAGTTCCAGAAACACGATCTGATGCGCAGCCTTAAATCGCGTATGCTGCAAGCTATCCAGGACGCGAGGGCGCATCCCTACATCGTCTATGAGGACGACACCCCAAACATCGGACACTACAACTTTGCCACACACGCTTTCCCTGTCGGTGCCGCCGAGTTCAGCGAGAACGGCTATGTGTCGTACATGAATAACTACAACTACAGTCTTGCTTTCTCGAACGCCACCGATTTCAATCAGCTGCGGGTGAATGACGAAGCGCTGGCCAAGCGCATCGAGCAGATGGTCAGTAATTTTGTGCCCTTGAAGCTGCGTGTCTTCGTGTTCGCTGACGATGTCAACCTCTCTAGACAGTGGGTGCTGGCGCGAGTGGTCAAGGTGCAGCTACTAGACGCGAACAATCAAGTGCTTTTAACTCAGAGCGCCAAGTCGTGACCCGCCAGCGGCAATCTATCCGCAACCAAACTGTTACACAACTTCTACATGATTGAAGCACTCATGCACCTGGTGCGTCGCAGTCGATCACCAAAGATGCCCGAATTCCATACTTGGTGGCCGGGACATGGGCGCGCGCGAAACATCCAACCTAGTGTAGTGCTTCGTAATTAACGGAACTATAATTTCGGTTTCCTGTCCTATGCTTCATCGGCAGGACAAGGAGCCACCCGTGCGGCATGCACCGACGATTGAATTGACTCGCGAAGAGCGAGCGAAACTGAGCCAATTGGCTCGGTCCAGGACAACCACCGTGCGCCTGGCACGTCGCGCGCAGATGGTGCTTCTGGCCGCGGACGGTGTGAGCAACGCGGCGATCGCCAAGCAAGTGGACGTGGGGCGTGTGCAGGTCGGACGTTGGCGCACGCGCTATGCCGAAGGCGGCCTGGCAGCGATCGCGCAAGACCTGCCGCGCGGCGGACGCCCCGTCACCGCCGACGCCGCCGAGATTGTGCGGCTGACCACCCAGACCACACCCGAGGCGGCCACCCAATGGAGCACGCGCAGCCTGGCCGCGAAAGTCGGCGTCAGCGACACCACCGTGCTGCGGGTGTGGCGCAAGCATGGCCTCAAGCCGCACCTCGTGCGCGGTTTCAAGATCTCGCGCGATGCCAAGTTTGTCGAGAAGCTCGAAGACATCGTGGGGCTGTACATGGCGCCGCCCGAGCATGCCCTGGTGTTGTGCTGCGACGAGAAAAGCCAGGTGCAGGCATTGGACCGCACGCAGCCGGGGTTGCCCCTGAAGAAGGGCCGGGCAGCCACGATGACACACGACTACAAACGCCACGGCACGACCACCTTGTTCGCCGCGCTCAACGTGCTCGACGGTCAGGTCATCGGCCAGTGCCAGCCGCGCCACACCCACGCCGAGTGGTTGAAGTTCCTGCGGCAAGTTGATCGTGAAACGCCCAAAGACAAGACGCTGCATCTGATCGCCGACAACTACGCCACACACAAGCACCCGGTGGTGCAGGACTGGCTGGCCAAGCATCCTCGCTTCCACATGCACTTCACGCCGACCTCGGCCTCGTGGCTGAACATGGTCGAGCGCTTCTTCCGCGACATCACCACCGAACGCCTGCGCCGCGGCGTATTCACCAGCGTGCCAGAGTTGATCGCAGCCATTGACGACTACGTGGTCCACCACAACACCCACCCGAAACCGTTCATTTGGACCAAGAGCGCGCGCGACATCCTGCAGAAAGTCATCCGCGCCAACAGACACTTAAGTTCCAAACAGAACGAAGCACTACACTAGGGAGTAAAAAGAGACTTCCCCTTCTGCTAACGGTTGTAGAAACACCCGCGCCAGACCGATCGTGCGAACCTGCTGCCCGCCCATCTGGCAGAGACCGGCAAAGACGTGCTCCACCCGTGCACGCACCTTGGCAATGCGTGTGTTGCGTCCCTTCTGGCAGGCACTCAGCGTCTTGCCGCGTTGGGCTTTGCGTTGCACCTTGACGCGCCAGCCGGCTGCGGTCAGACGCTGTTCGCGTTCGCCATCGACGTACCCCTTGTCGGCGCTCACTTCGCGCGAGGTGTTGGTTTCATCGAGCAGATCCTCGAAGTGGTTGGTGTCATGCACGGCCGCATCGGTGACCGCCAGCTTGCGCACCAGCTTGTACCGTACATCAGCGCTGGCATGCGCCTTGTAGCCGAAGTAACTCTTGCCGTGCTTCTTGGTCCAGCGCGCATCCAGATCCTTCTGCGCCCGTTTGGCCGGCGACCCGTCGGCCGGGATCTCACCGCGATCGAGGACTTCCTTCTCGGCCTGGGTGAAGTGCTGCACCGGCGCGCGGATGATCGTCGCATCGATCAATTGCCCGTTGCGCGCGATGTAACCGGCCACAGCCAGTTGCTGTTGCACCGCCTGCGCGATCGCCGGCGCTGCCCCCGCGTTCATCAGGGTTTGCTGGAAGGCCCAAAATGTCTTCGCATCCGGGATCCGACTCGACGAAGTCAGACCGAGAAAGCGTTGGAACGTCATCCGGTCCAGGGCCTGATACTCGACCTGATCGTCGGACAGGTTGTACAGCTGCTTGATCACCAACAACTTGACCATCAACAGCACCGGGAACGGCGGGCGTCCGCCTTTGGCGTAATCTACCTTCGGTAGCAGCAGGTCACCTGATCCGCGATCGTCTGGAAATCCACGGCGGCGTCCAGTGCCGCCAAGGGATCGCCGAGCCGATCCAGTTTGCGGTTGCGCTCGTCTTGGGCGAAGAGGCTCGGCATCAGAGATCACATAATCTATTGAATGTGCTATATTTTATCAGGTTTTCGGGGTCTGCGGGGTTTCTAGAGA
>DAIAZB010000237.1 GCA_027443745.1 Thiomonas sp.
CCCGCAGATGCGACATCACCAGCTTCCCGGCGGCGTCGCGGTCTTCGCGCTCACGCCAGGCCAGCGCCAGCGCGCGCTCCTCTTCAGGACTCAGCATGGGCATGCGGTTGGCAGCGGCGATGTAGGACTCCAGATTGCCCAAGCTAGGCACCTGGGTGGGAAATCCGACAGCAAAAGAGCCCCCCGCCATAGGGGCTGTCCCCAATGTGGGTTGCAGGGCAAGGGCATTGGTGCGAGCCATATGCATACTCCTCTGTCTATTCAAGACGCGATTTTAGCACTCAGGCCAATAGAGTGCTAAAAGGCTGCCGGAGTTCCGCACCAGGCCCTGCGAGACCACCATCAGCCCTGCGCGGCCGCTGGATCGAACGCTGCCAATGCCTCTCGGGTCAGTGTGCCCAGGGCCAAGTGCTGCTGGCCCTGGGCGTCAAAATTGGCGGCATCCAGCCATTGGACATAAGCCGGCCGCAGGGCCGGCCATTCGCGGTCAAGCATGGCGTACCAGGTGGTGTCCCGGTTGCGCCCCTTGACGACCGCAGCCTGGCGGAACAGGCCCTCGAAACGGAAGCCCAGGCGCTGCGCCGCCCGCCGCGAGGGGGCGTTGAGAGCGTTGCACTTCCATTCGACGCGCCGGTATCCCAGCGCAAAAGCGTGGTCGAGCATGAGGAACAGCGCCTCGGTGGCGGCCGGGGTGCGCTGCAGGTGCGGTGCGAAGGCCAGATGGCCGATCTCGATGCTGCCGTTGTTCGGGTCGATGCGCAAGTAAGCGGCCACACCCGAAGCCTGGCCGGTTGCGGCGGTGACGATGGCGAAGAACAGCGGGTCGGGCGAGGCCTGGCTTTGCCGCACCCAGTCGGCGTAGGCCGAGGCGTCGGCAAACGGGCCGTAAGGCAGATAGGCCCACATCCGCCCAGCGCTGTCTGCAGCGTTGGCCGCGTGCAAGGACGCGGCATGGTCTGCCACGTCCAGGGGTTCCAGCCTTGCACGCACGCCGACAAGCGGCGCGTGCGCGGGTGCCAAGGCTGGCTTCCAGGCGGGCAGCATGGGGCCAAGCGGCAGGTCGGGCGCATCGGTCACGAGGCTGGGCGGGCTGGCGGGCGGGGCGGTCTGCATGGTCGTGACGGATGGCGGCGTGCGATTGCGGGAAGACATGAGCGGTCGGCGCGAGGCGGCCGCCTCAACCCACCAGCGCCCGGGCGAAGGCACGGGCGTCGAAGGGCTGCAGGTCCTCGAGCGATTCACCCACGCCGATGAAGTAGATCGGCACCGGCCGCTCGCGCGCGATGGCCGCGATCACTCCGCCCTTGGCGCTGCCGTCGAGCTTGGTCAGGATGATGCCTGTCAGCCCCAGCGTGTCGTCGAAGGCGCGCAGCTGCGCCAGCGCGTTCTGCCCGTTGGTGGCGTCGATCACCAGCAGCGCCTCGTGCGGCGCGCCGTCCATGGCCTTGCCGATGACGCGCTTGACCTTTTTCAATTCGTCCATCAGGTGCAGCTGGGTGGGAAGCCGGCCTGCGGTGTCCACGATCACCACGTCCATGCTGCGCGCGCGGCCGGCACTCACCGCGTCGAACGCCACCGCGGCGGGGTCGCCGCCCT
>DAIAZB010000238.1 GCA_027443745.1 Thiomonas sp.
GTGGATGCATCCTTGGCATCGCGCTCGATGCGCAGCCGGTCGTTGCCGGCGAGTCGCACATGGCGGTGGTTCTGCACCAGCCAGATGATGCGGGCGCCGTCGATGGGCGGATTGGGGCGGAACTGGATCAGGGTTTGCCGATCGGCCGCATCCACCTTTTGTACGCCGTAGCGCGCGGCCAGCAGTCGCAGGCGGTGGGTTTCCAGCAGGTTGAGCGCGGCGCTGGGCATACGGCCGAAGCGGTCGACGATTTCCTCGGCGACGTCTTGCAGCTTGGCCTCGCTGCCGGAACTCGCCAGGCGCTTGTAGAGGCTGAGACGGGCGTGCACATCGGGGCAGTAGTCCGCCGGCAACAGCGCCGGCTCGTGCAGGTTGATTTCGGTGGTCACGCCCAGCGGGTGCAGCAGGTCGGGCTCACGCCCGGCCTTGAGCGCCTTCACGGCTTCGCCCAGCATGTCGATGTACATCTGGTAGCCGACTTCCTGCACGTTGCCGGATTGCGATTCGCCGAGCGCCTCGCCGGCGCCACGAATCTCCAGATCGTGCATGGCAAGGTAGAAGCCGGAGCCGAGTTCTTCCATCTGTGTGATGGCGTCCAGTCGCTGCAGCGCGGTTTTGGCCAGCGATTGCACATCCGGCACCAGCAGATAGGCATAGGCCTGGTGGTGCGAGCGCCCGACGCGACCGCGCAACTGGTGCAGTTGCGCCAGCCCGAACTTGTCGGCGCGACTCATGACGATGGTGTTGGCGGTGGGCACGTCGATGCCGGTTTCGATGATGGTGGAGCACAGCAGCACGTTGAAGCGCTGGGCGTGGAAGTCGCGCATCACGCGCTCCAGGTCGCGCTCGTGCATCTGGCCGTGGGCGATGGCGATGCGTGCCTCGGGGATGAGTTCGGCCAGCATCTCGCGCCGCCGCTCGATGCTCTCCACCTCGTTGTGCAGGAAATACACCTGGCCGCCGCGCTTGATTTCGCGCAGCACCGCTTCGCGAATCACCGCTTTGCTTTCATTGCGCACGAACGTCTTGATCGCCAGGCGCTTTTGCGGCGCGGTGGCAATCACGCTCAAGTCGCGCAAGCCCTCCATCGCCATGCCCAGCGTGCGCGGAATCGGCGTGGCGGTGAGGGTCAGCATGTCGACCTCAGCGCGCAGGGCTTTGAGTGCCTCCTTGTGGCGCACGCCAAAGCGATGCTCCTCGTCGACGATGACCAGGCCGAGGCGCTGGAACTTGATGTCGCCGGACAGCAGCTTGTGGGTGCCGATGACCACGTCCACCGTGCCTGCCGCCATGCCCTCCAACGCCGTTTTGACTTCCTTCGGCGAACGAAAGCGCGACAACTCGGCAATCCTCACCGGCCAGTCGGCAAAGCGGTTGCGGAAGGTTTCCACATGCTGCTCGGCCAGCAGCGTGGTGGGTGCGAGCACGGCCACCTGCTTGCCGCCCATGATGGCGATGAAGGCCGCGCGCAAGGCCACCTCGGTCTTGCCAAAGCCGACGTCACCACACACCAGGCGGTCCATCGGCCGGGGCGAGATCATGTCCTGCACCACGGCGTGAATGGCTGCGCGCTGGTCGGGGGTTTCCTCGAAGCCGAAACCGGCGGCGAAGGCTTCGTAGTCTTGCGCGGCATAGCGAAAGGCATGGCCGGCACGTGTGGCGCGGCGGGCATAGATGTTGAGCAATTCGGCTGCGGTGTCTCGCACCTGCTCGGCCGCTTTGCGCCGCGCCTTGTCCCACTGGCCTGAGCCCAGGGTGTGCAGCGGCGCGTTGTCGGGGTCCACCCCGCTGTAACGGGCAATGAGATGAAGCTGCGCCACGGGGACATACAGCGACGCTTCTTGCGCATAGCGCAGGTGCAGGAACTCGGCCGGACCGTCGCCCAGGTCCAGCGAGGTCAGGCCCTGATAGCGGCCGATGCCGTGCTGCTGGTGCACCACCGGGTCGCCGGTTTTGAGTTCGGAGAGATCGCGGATCAGGTTCTCGACATCGCTGGCGCGCTCTTGCATGCGGTGCCGGCGCTGGCTGGGGCTGAGGGCGAACAACTCGGTTTCGGTCAGCAGGGCGATGCCCGCGTCCGGCAGGGCGAAGCCGGCAGCAAGCGGGGCGACGACGAGGCCGAAGGCCGTATCGGCGGCGGTGAAAGCAGCCCAGGACTCGATAATGCGCGCGTCGAGCCTGGACTCGCGCAGCAAGTCCAGCAGGGTTTCACGCCGTCCCGCGGACTCGGCGCAGAG
>DAIAZB010000239.1 GCA_027443745.1 Thiomonas sp.
CGTCAGCGTGCCGGTCTTGTCCGCCACCAGCACGGTGATGGCGCCCAGCGTTTCCACCGCGGCGATGCGGCGGGCCAGCACCTTGTGCCGCGCGATGCGCCAGGCGCCGAGGGCGAGGAACACGGTGAGGATCACCGGGAATTCCTCGGGCAGGATCGCGATCGCCAGCGCGATGCCCGCCAGCAGGCTGTCGAGCAGGCTGTGCCCGTCCCAGAGCCAGGCGAGCAGGACGAGCCCGACGGCGCAGGCCAGGGCGGCGAGGCCGAAGCGGCGCACCAGGATGCGCGAAGCCCGCTGCAGGTTGGAGGTCGTCTCCACCGTGGCAGCCAACGACTGGCCGATTCGCCCAATCGCCGTGTCTTCGGCAACGCCGATCACGCGTGCGATGCCGCGGCCACGCGTCACCAGGGTGCCGGCGAAAACCTCGGCGCCGTCGCGGGACGAGCCCTTGGCCACCGGTACCGATTCGCCAGTGAGCAGCGACTCGTCCGCCTCCAGCAAGCCCTCCAGCATCACGGCGTCGGCCGCGATGCGGTCGCCCTCGTGCAGCACCAGCAGGTCGCCCATGACCACTTCGGCCGAGGGCACGCGTTGCTCGTGGCCGTTGCGGATCACCCGCGCCTGCGGTGCGGAGAGGTCGCGCAGCGCTTCCAGCGCGCGTTGCGTCTTGCGTTCCTGCACCAGGGTGATGCCGATGATCAGCAGCACGGACGCCATCAGGAACAGCGCATCCGTGCGTTCGCCCAGGGCCAGGTAGATCCCGCCGGCGAACAGCAGCATCAGGAACATCGGCTCCACTAGTACGCCGCGCACGATCGCCCAGAACGATCGCGGCCGGTTGGCGGGCAGGGTGTTGGGCCCGTCCCTTTGCAGCCTTTCGCGTGCTTCGGCTTCGCTCAGGCCGGTGGCCGAGGGCGCCGCCACGTTCACTCCTCCACGACCAGCAGCGGTATCTCGCTGTGCTGGAGCAGATACCGGGTGACGCCCCCGAGCAGCCATTCGTTCATGCGTGAGTGGCCCCAGGCGCCCATCACCAGCAGATCGGTGCCGAGGTCGCGCGCACGGTCGTGGATGGACTGGCCGTTGTCGTCTTCCTCGCCGAGGATCTCCCAGCGCGCCTGCAGTGCGTGCCGCTCCAGCCAGCGGTCCAGCGCCAGCGGAATCCGCCGCGCGTTCGCGCGAATGCGCGCTACGCCATCCAGCACCACGATCTCCTCGGCACGCTGCAGCAGCGGCGCCGCCGCACGGACCGCGCGCGCCGCCTCGGTGGAGCCGTTCCAAGCGATCGCCACCTTGCGCACGCCGTTCCCGTCCGGCCAGCGATCGGGGACGAGCAGCATCGGCGCCGCCTCGGTGGACAGCACGCGGCCCAGCGGGTGCAGGCCGGACGCCAGGCGCGCAGTTTCACGCGACAGTCGGCCCAACACCAGGTCGGCAAGGCTGGCGCGCCGAGACAGCACTGCTTCGTGGAAGCCCCGGTGCGCTTCCCAGCTACCCTCGACGCCATGGCCTCGACACAATTCACGCCACCAGTCGCGGCGACCGTGCGCCGCCTGTTCGCGTTCCTCCAGCACGAGCATGGCGTCCGGCATCACCATCACCTCGGCAGGACTGAGCATCACCACCTGCAAGCCGGTCAGGTGCGCAGCGTGTTGGCGGGCCAGGGCGAAGGCAAAGCGCAGCAAGGCGCTATCGTCGCGTTCCGGTTCGATGTCGACGATGAATTCGAGCATGTCGGTTCCACGCGGGTCCCGGCAAACCGTTGCAGCGGCACCTGGATCTCGATGGTGCGCAGCGATCCGGCGAAGCGGGCAAAGATCATGTGGATCATCTGGCCCGACAGCAGCAGCCGGAGCCTTCGAGCCGCATTACAGGCCAGCTGCTTCGAAATCGGGTTGACGTGCGTCAACGGGGGGCGATGCAGTGTGCCATTCGTTATTTGACATAATATACATTATGCGAAGTGACGGACGTTGCCGGTGAGGCATCCGAAGTGTCGTTGCCCCCTTAACCATGTCGTTTGAACCTTAACCCCGTCGTCCCGCCTTACCGTGTCATGTTCTTGCTGGAAAAGCGCTTTTCAGCCCTTCGAAGTAATTTGGATCACGTTTTCAAGGCGTGCCCGCGTCGCAAGCATAATCCGACCAGGTTTCCTAGTTTGCTTCTTGAGCTTAAGGGACCTTGTCTCGAC
>DAIAZB010000240.1 GCA_027443745.1 Thiomonas sp.
ATGTGCTCACCCGGCACCCCGGCGCCCCCATCATTTACGACGTGAAATGCACCGCCAATCTCGCACCCTGGGTGCGCAGTCATGGGGGCGAGCCGATGATGTGGCGCACCGGGCATTCACTCATCAAGGCGCGCATGAAAGCGGTCCAGGCGCCATTAGCCGGGGAAATGAGCGGGCATATTTTTTTCAAGGATCGCTGGTTCGGTTTTGACGATGCGCAATACGGCGCCGCCCGTTTGTTGGAGTTGCTCTCGCGTGTGGCCGATCCCGAAGCCCATTTGCTGGCCTTGCCCGATTCCGTCTCGACCCCCGAACTCAAACTCGATACCGCCGAGGGCGCCAACTTCGTGCTTTGCGAACGTCTATTGAACGAGGCCAAATTTCCTGGCGCAGTCCAACTACACACCATGGACGGCGTGCGTGCCGAGTATGCCGATGGTTTCGGCCTGGCCCGACCTTCCAACACCACGCCTTGCGTGGTGTTGCGCTTCGAGGGGCGCACCGCTGCGGCCCTGGCGCGAATCCAGGGTGAATTTCGCGGGGCCCTGCACGCGTTGGACCCGACATTGAAATTGCCGTTTTGACGAGTCGATTGGGCTAACTCGATGCGCGTTTTGCTGGTCAAGACAAGTTCCATGGGGGACATCGTCCACGCTCTTCCGGTCGTGAGCGACATCAAGGCTGCTTTCCCTGGCGCGCTGGTCGACTGGTTGGTCGAGGAGGCCTACGTCCCGTTGGTGCGGGCGCATCCGGCGGTTGACAGCATCATTCCACTCGCCCTGAGGCGCTGGCGCAAAAATCTCGGAGCCAGGGAGACGCGCGAAGAGTGGGGTGGCATGGTGCGCAGCCTGAGGTCATGCCGTTTTGACGCTGTCATTGACCTCCAGGGCCTGGTGAAAAGTGCACTCCTTGCACGACTGGCGCGCGGCCCTCACGTCGGCCTGTCCTGGGCATCTTCACGCGAGTTCTTGGCTCCGATGTTTTACGATCGGCGGATGAAGACGCCGTTGCGGCGTACCGAGGCAGCCGTGCCGCGCTACCGGCAGCTTGCAGCCTGGGCTTTGGGTTACGTGCCGTCGGGGCCGCCGCGCTATGGCTTGCAGGTTTCGGCTGCCCGTCCGGCCTGGCTGCCTGGGGTGCGGCCCTTCGCGGTTCTTTTGTCGGCCACGGCCAAACCGCGCAAGCTTTGGGCCGAGGACCGATGGGTTGCGTTGGCCCGTTGGCTGCATCAGCATGGCGTCGCGAGCGTTTTTGCATGGGGTAATGCGCGTGAGCGTGAGCGTGCCGAGCGCCTGGCCGCAAACGTGAACACGATGTCGGCCAAGCCGGGTGCAGAGAGCATGGACCCGCAAAACGTGATCGAAGGCGGGGCCATGGCAGCGCCCGAAGCCTTCGGGCTCGATGTCTGGATGCGGGTTCTCGCGGCATCTGCCTTGGTCGTGGGCGTCGACACCGGTTTGCTGTATCTGGGCGCTGCGGTTGGCACACCCGCGGTGGCTGTCTACACCGGCTCATCCCCGCACAGTGTCGAATTCGAATCGGCAGGGCCTTGGCTTGCCTTGGGTGACGAGGGTCAGCCGCCCGCGTTGAGCGATGTCATGCAAGCGGTCACGAGCCTGCTCGGCTTGCCGCCGGCTACCGATGGCGCGGTGTCGTTCATGTCCGGCCAACCGGTCGCGCCCACAGCATGGGCGTGAAGCACGGCATGCAGCCAACGTGCGCGGGGCGGGCTGGTCCGTCCGGATGATGCCGGCGACCATGATGCGTCGGGCCCCATTCATGCGCCATCTCTACACCCTGGCTTGGCGCTTTCTCGTGCCGCTGGCCTTGCTGCGGCTCGTCTGGCGCTCGCGTCGCGAGCCCCTCTACCGTGTACAGCTGGCCGAGCGCCTCGGTTGGTATGGCCGCAAGCCGGACGCGATGCGCAAAGGCCATCCGGTGCTGTGGCTGCACGCTGTCTCGCTTGGCGAAACGCGAGCCGCACAACCCCTGCTGGATGCTTTGCGTCAGCAACACCCCGGCATGCAACTGCTGCTGACGCACATGACCGCAACTGGCCGGCAGGCGGGTGTTGCGCTGCTGCGTGAAGGGGATGTCCAGGTTTGGCTGCCATACGACCTGCCCGGAGCCATGCGGCGCTTTCTGCTGCGCTTTCGTCCGCATCTCGGCGTGCTGATGGAGACCGAGGTCTGGCCCAATCTGGCGCAGGTCTGCGCCACACTCGATACACCACTGCTGCTCGTCAATGCCCGCCTGTCTGCACGTAGCGCCGCCCGCTGGGGTGCCTGGCCGAGCCTGGCGCGCATCGCCTTCGGGTCGTTGACGGCAGCCGCCGCTCAGACCCAGAGCGACGCAGAGCGCCTGCGCAGGCTCGGCATCGACGATGTCTG
>DAIAZB010000241.1 GCA_027443745.1 Thiomonas sp.
ACCATGGACCGGCGCTCCGCGCCCATCATGATCTTGTCTTTCGCGCGCCCGAAATCCTCCATCTCGACCAAGCGCCCGTTGCGTCGCGCGGCGAACAGCGAAGCCTCGTTCACGAGATTGGCCAGATCGGCGCCCGAAAAGCCGGGCGTGCCGCGCGCGAGAATGTCGGCCCGCACGTCGGGGCCGACCGGCGCCTTGCGCATGTGCACCACGAGAATCTGCTCGCGGCCGCGGATATCAGGCAACTGCACATACACCTGTCGGTCGAAGCGGCCGGGGCGCAGCAGAGCGGGGTCGAGAATGTCGGGCCGGTTGGTGGCGGCGATCACGATCACGCCCAGATTGGTATCGAAGCCGTCCATCTCGACCAGCATCTGGTTGAGGGTCTGCTCCCGCTCGTCGTTGCCGCCGCCAAGCCCCGCCCCGCGGTGCCGGCCCACGGCATCGATCTCATCGATGAAGATGATGCAGGGCGCATGCTTCTTGGCGGTCTCGAACATGTCACGCACGCGCGATGCGCCCACACCCACGAACATCTCGACGAAGTCAGAGCCGGAAATGGAGAAAAAGGGAACCTTGGCCTCGCCGGCCACGCTCTTGGCCAGCAAGGTCTTGCCGGTACCGGGAGGGCCGACGAGCAGGACACCACGCGGAATGCGGCCGCCGAGTTTCTGGAATTTCTGCGGATCCTTGAGGAAATCGACCAATTCCTTGACTTCTTCCTTCGCCTCGTCGCAGCCGGCCACATCCGCAAAGGTCACCGTATTGCTGGATTCGTCGAGCAGACGAGCCTTGGATTTGCCGAAACTGAAAGCACCCCCACGGCCACCCCCTTGCATCTGGCGCATGAAGTAGACCCAGACGCCGATGAGCAGCAGCATGGGGAACCAGGAAATGAGGATTTGCATCAGGAACGACTGCTCCTCGCGCGGCGCACCGGTCACCTGCACGCCATCCTTGATCAGATCGCCCACCATCCACAAGTCACCGGGGGAGGTCAGGGCATAGCGCCGGCCTTCGGTCGTTGTCACATCCAGGGTGCCACTTTGGTGAACGATCACCTTTTTCACGCGGCCTTGCTTGGCCTCTTGCATGAACTGGGTGTAACTCACGGAGTCCGTCGGCGCCGCCCGGTCGAATTGCTTGAACACCGTGAACAGCACCAAGCCAATCACCAGCCAGATTGCAACTTTGGAAAACCATTGATTGTTCAAAACAGACTCCTGGAGGCTCCGGCGTGGAGCAAACGCTTGAATCGCACCACACCTAATCTGCGTCCAATTCTAGGTGAATCAAGTCTGGACTCCCTATTTTCTGCGAGTAGGCCCACAAGACCGAAGGAAATTTTTAGCCAATAACTATGAAAATAATCAAGGCCATAGCTTACACGGGAGTCGGCACTGCAATTTTCGGATCCCTACCCAAAATGAACACCTCAGCCGAACGGTCTCGCGATGCCTTGGGCTTGATCGCCTTCACGGTTTTGAATTGCAACTTGAAGCGGTTGACGATCTGACTGAAATAGCCGGTGTGAAAGCTCTTGATCAGCATCACACCATCCTCGCTCAGCCAGTTGCGCGCAAAGTCGAGCGCAAGATCGGCGAGGTGTTCGATACGCGCAGCGTCGGCTGAGGCGATGCCCGAAAGATTGGGGGCCATATCCGACAGCAAAACATTCACTCGCCTGCCTTGCAACGCCGCTTCGAGTCGTGCAAGCACATCGGCTTCGCGAAAATCCCCTTGAATGAACTGCACGCCAGTCACCGGCTCCATGGGCAACAAATCCAGCGCAAGGACTGTCCCTCGCAGTCCACCCTCGGGACTGGCCAGTTTGCGACTCAGATATTGGGACCAGGCTCCGGGCGCGCTGCCAAGATCCACCACGACATGGCCGGGCATCACCAAGCGGTTGTCCTCGTCGATTTCCTGCAGTTTGTACACGGCGCGCGAGCGGTAGTTGTCTTTTTGCGCCCGCTTGACGAACGGGTCATGCAAGTGCTCGTTCAACCAAGCTTTCTTGAAACGATTTTTTTTCATGAGAACAGGGATTTCATCGCGACGATTTGAAATTGCAGCGGGCGCAATCGGCAGAAGACGGATAATTCAGACATGACCACATTGCACCTCACCCCAGCCGACCGCAGCACCAAACGCGCCCAGGCCCATCCGCTCAAACCGACCGTGCTGATCGGCGACCAGGGTCTGACCGAAGCCGTCATGGCCGAAATCGATCGTGCCCTGTCGTCCCACGGACTGATCAAGGTGCGCATGGCCTTGGATGATCGCGTGGCTCGTGCTGAAGGCATGGAGCGCATTTGTGAAGCTCTGGGCGCTGCGCCGGTGCAAAGCATCGGCAAGATTCTGGTGCTGTTCCGGCCCATTCCGCTTGAACGCGACGACGCATCAACAGGAAAAACCAAGGGCGCAGGGCCCAAGCAGGTGAAAGTCGTTGTGCCCTCGACCAGCCCGACCCACCGCGCCCGCATCAAACGCGTCACCGTTCTGGGCAACGAGCGGCTGACGGCCACGGGCAAAGTCAAGCGCGCCAAACCACGTCAATCCAGCATCAAGAAAATTCGGCTGGGCTGAAGCCGTTCACGCAAGCCGCCAGAACCAAAGGCTCAGGGCGCGGCTCACTGTTCAGTTGCGGCCGGCAACTTCCAGGCATATGCAAACACGCACACCGCCTGCAACACATAGACCAAACTTGCAGCCGCATGCCACTTGCCGGCATTGGCTGCGTGGTTGACGGCGGCTTGAATCAGGTTGGGCACAACGCCGAACTCACCCAGCACAGCAAAGAAAATGCCGCCAAGAACCAGAAAAAAAGGCGTTGCCGCCGAGAGTGGCTTGGCGTGACGACGCTCCAACAAAGCCAGCGCGAGACCGAGAATCAGCGCGGCAAGAGTCATGAGATAAAACATACGGCTGACCACCATGGCGGCCACCATCTTGTCCGGCACGATGGCAAAAGCCGTCGGCGCGCCGATCAGGCCAACGGCTGCCAAGCCGCCAAGCCACAAGGCGGCAAGCAGGAAGCGCAGTCGCAAGTGCAGGAGCGCACTCACGCGTATTTCACCTTGACGACTTCGTAACCACGCACGCCCCCCGGCGCCATGACCTGGGCGATGTCGCCTTCCTCCTTGCCAATGAGCGCACGGGCAATGGGTGAACTCACGGAAATCATGCCCAGCTTCAAGTCGGCCTCATCGTCACCGACGATCTGGTAGACCACGACATCACCACTTTCCTCGTCCGACAACTCCACGGTGGCACCGAACACGACCCGACCTTCGGCATGCAGTTCGGCGGGATCGATAATCTGCGCCGACGACAGCTTGGTTTCCAGCTCGGCAATTCGGCCTTCGATAAAGCCCTGGCGATCCTTCGCCGCTTCGTACTCGGCGTTTTCCGACAAATCGCCTTGCGCCCTTGCCTCGGCAATGGCCTGAATGACGGCATGACGCTCAACGGATTTGAGGCGCTGCAGTTCAGCCTTGAGTTTTTCCGCGCCGCGGCGGGTCATGGGTGTGGACATGGAAAATGATCCAGTGATGGAATTTCAAAAAAAACGCCGCAGCAGCGCACTGCCACGGCGATTCATCGATCTGTCTGTTTAGTGTGCCAAACGCAGCGACTGATGTAAAGCCTGCAGCGGATAGACCTCAAACTGCCGTAGGCACTTCATCCCCTCCACGGCAGCTTCGGCCCCTGCGATGGTGGTGAAGGTGGCCACACGGCTGGCCAGGGCGGTGATGCGGATGGCACGTGAATCGGCAATCGCGTTGCGTCGCTCCTCCACCGTGTTGACCACCAGCACGATGTCGCCGTTTTTCATCATGTCGACGACATTGGGTCGGCCTTCGGTGACCTTGTTGACCACGTCCACCGGTAAGCCAGCTGCCGCCAAGGAAGCTGCCGTGCCGCGCGTGGCCGTGAGCAGGAAGCCCATGGCCACCAACTCGCGCGCGACGTCCACCATGCGCGCCTTGTCGTTGTTCTTGACGGACAGGAACACCTTGGCGCTGCCGGGAACGCCCGCCTCCGGCAAGCGCGAACCCGCGGCGATTTGCGATTTGACGAAAGCCTCGCCAAAGCTGCGGCCCACCCCCATCACCTCGCCGGTGGATTTCATTTCGGGACCGAGTATGGGATCGACGCCGGGGAATTTGACGAAGGGGAAAACCGCCTCCTTCACACTGAAGTAGCCGGGCACGACCTCAGCAGGAATGCGCTGCCCCGCCAGGGTCTGGCCGACCATGCAGCGCGCGGCGATCTTGGCCAGTTGCAGGCCGGTGGCCTTGGAGACGAAGGGAACGGTGCGGGAAGCGCGGGGGTTGACTTCCAGCACGAAGATGCGGTCCTCGCCACCATCTTGCTGAATCGCAAACTGCACGTTCATCAAACCCACCACATGCAGCCCATGTGCCATGGCCACGGTCTGGCGCTTGAGCTCGGCGATGGTGGCAGCCGACAGCGAATAGGGTGGCAGCGAGCAGGCCGAATCGCCCGAGTGCACCCCAGCCTGCTCGATATGTTCCATGACACCGGCAACGAAGACATCCTGGCCGTCGCAGATTGCATCGACATCGCATTCGATGGCATCGTTGAGAAAGCGGTCGAGCAGCACCGGCGAGTCGTGGGACACCTTGACGGCCTCGCGCATGTAACGCTCGAGATCGCGCTGCTCGTGCACGATGTCCATCGCCCGTCCACCCAGCACATAGCTGGGGCGCACCACCAGCGGATAGCCGATGTCCTCGGCCTTGGCGATGGCCTCCGCCTCGGAGCGTGCGGTGCGGTTGGCTGGTTGCAGCAAACCCAGATCGTGGATGAGATGCTGGAATCGCTCGCGGTCCTCGGCGGCGTCGATCATGTCCGGGCTGGTGCCAATGATGGGCACGCCTGCAGCCTCCAGCGCCAGCGCCAGCTTCAGCGGCGTCTGGCCGCCGTATTGCACGATGACACCCGTGGGTTTTTCCTTGTCGACGATTTCCAGCACATCTTCCAGCGTCAGCGGCTCGAAGTAGAGCCGGTCGGACGTGTCGTAATCGGTCGAGACCGTCTCGGGGTTGCAGTTGACCATGATGGTCTCGTAACCGTCTTCGCGCAGCGCGAGCGCCGCATGCACGCAGCAATAGTCGAACTCGATCCCCTGGCCGATGCGGTTGGGCCCGCCGCCCAGCACCATGATTTTCTTGCGATCGGTGGGCGCGGACTCGCACTCCTCCTCGTAAGTCGAGTAGAGGTAGGCGGTCTGCGTGGCAAACTCGGCGGCACAAGTATCGACCCGCTTGTACACCGGGCGCACGCCCAACTCGTGACGGCGCTTGCGCACGGCGCTCTCGGTGGACTTGAGCAAATAGGCCATGCGCCGATCCGAAAAGCCCTTGCGCTTGAGCCAGCGCAGCGTGTTGGCATCGAGCGCTTCGAGCTGGGTGCGCTCGAGTTGCAGCTCGGTATCGACGATGTCCTTGATCTGCGCCAGGAACCAGGGATCGATGCGGGTGAGCTGGTGCACATCATCCAGGCTGAAGCCCTGCGCCAAGGCGTCGCCCAGATACCAGATGCGTTCCGGGCCGGGCTCGCCGAGTTCGCGCTCCAAGGTCTCGCGGTCGATGGTTTTCTGGTTGAGGCCGTCGACACCGACTTCCAGACCGCGCAATGCCTTCTGGAAACTTTCCTGAAAGGTTCGGCCGATGGCCATGACCTCGCCCACGGATTTCAACTGGGTCGTCAGGCGTGCATCGGCCTGGGGAAATTTCTCGAAGGCGAAGCGCGGAACCTTGGTGACCACGTAATCGATGGTCGGCTCGAACGACGCCGGGGTGATGCCACCGGTGATGTCGTTGCGCAACTCGTCCAGCGTGTAGCCCACGGCCAGCTTGGCCGCGATCTTGGCAATGGGAAATCCTGTGGCTTTCGAGGCCAGCGCGGAGGATCGCGACACACGCGGATTCATCTCGATGACGATGAGCCGGCCGTCAGCCGGATTCACGGCAAACTGCACGTTGGATCCGCCGGTATCCACGCCGATCTCACGCAGCACGGCAATGCTGGCGTCGCGCATGACCTGGTATTCCTTGTCGGTCAGGGTTTGCGCCGGCGCGACGGTGATCGAATCCCCGGTGTGCACACCCATCGGGTCGAGGTTTTCGATCGAGCAGACGATGATGCAGTTGTCCGCGCGGTCGCGCACAACCTCCATCTCGAACTCCTTCCAGCCGATCAACGACTCCTCGATCAACAGCTCACTGGTCGGCGAGGCTTCGAGACCGCGCTTGCAAATGGCCTCCAACTCTTCCGGGTTGTAGGCGATACCGCCACCCGTTCCGCCAAGCGTGAAACTGGGACGAATGATGGTGGGAAAACCAATGGTTTTCTGCACGCCCCAGGCTTCCTCCAGCGTGTGGGCGGTGCCCGAACGCGCCGAGCCCAGGCCGATGCGGGTCATGGCCTGCTTGAACTTCTGCCGGTCCTCGGCCATGTCGATGGCCTCGGGTTTGGCACCGATGAGTTCCACACCGTACTTGGTCAGCACACCGTTGCGGTGCAGGTCGAGAGCGCAATTCAGCGCGGTCTGTCCACCCATGGTCGGCAGGATGGCATCGGGACGCTCGCGGGCAATGATGGTCTCGACCACTTGCCAGGTGATGGGCTCGATGTAGGTGACGTCGGCCGTTTCCGGATCGGTCATGATCGTGGCCGGATTGCTGTTGACCAATATGACCTTGTAACCCTCTTCACGCAAGGCCTTGCAGGCCTGGGCTCCGGAATAATCGAACTCGCAGGCTTGGCCGATGACGATCGGGCCGGCACCGATGATCAGGATGCTTTGAATGTCTGTGCGCTTGGGCATGGGGCGATGCAGGTGGAATGCTGAGAAAAATTGGGCTGGGTCACTTGATCGATGCCGTAGCGAGCCGCGCGCTGAATGCCATGAATGCCGCGCCCACCACGCCGGTCAGCCCAGCGGCCAGGCGGCGATGGCGGCGAAACGCCTCAGCCAGGCGCGAACCGGCGAAGATCAGCGTGGACAGATAGAGCAGGCTGAACAATTGCACGATGCCCCCCAGAATGAGGAAGGACAGCGCTGGATGGGCATAGGCCGGATCGACGAATTGAATGAAAAACGATATGAAAAAGAAAATGGCCTTGGGGTTGAGCAAGCTGATGAGCAAAGCCTTGCCCAAGGGATGCGCCGCATCGACTCGCGCCGTTGGCGCGATCGGCGCTTCGGCCTGCTTGTAGCGACGCAACGCGACGCGCAGCATGTTCAAACCAATCCATGCGAGGTAGGCCGCACCGAGCAATTTGACGACGACGAACAGCCAGGCGACCGCCTCGAGCAGACTGGCCAGGCCCGCGGCGGCCAGCACCATGAGCACCGTGTCGCCGATGAAAATGCCGCAGGCCCCGAGATAGCCCTGCCTCACCCCGCGCTGCGCGGCCACGCTGAGCACGTACAAGGAGTTCGGCCCCGGCAGCAGCACGATGAACACCACGCCGAGCACATACAGCCCGAGATCGGTGATGCCGAACAGATCGTGCATGGCGGCGGGGCCCGGACTTCAGGCTGCGGCCCGTTGACGCTGCATCAAGCCGACGAAGCGGTCGAACAATTCGCCAATTTCATGAGGGCCTGGGCTGGCTTCGGGGTGTCCCTGGAAACAAAAAGCAGGTTTGTCGCGGAACTCGAAGCCCTGCAAGGTGCCGTCGAACAAGGAGACATGGGTGGTGCGCACATGCTGCGGCAGCGTTTCGGCATCGACAGCGAAGCCGTGATTCTGACTGGTGATGCTCACGCGCCCGGTGTCGAGGTTTCTCACGGGATGGTTGGCCCCATGATGACCGAATTTCATCTTGAAAGTCCGCGCGCCTGCTGCCAAGGCCATGATCTGGTGACCCAGGCAAATCCCGAACGTGGGCACGCCATGCTCGATCAAGCTGCGCGCCGCCGCAATAGCGTAGTCACACGGCTCGGGATCGCCCGGCCCATTCGACAGGAACACACCGTCGGGCCGCATGGACAGCACCACTTCGGCAGAGGTCTGCGCCGGCACCACCGTCACACGGCAGCCACGCGAAGCCAGCAAACGCAAGATATTGAACTTGACGCCAAAGTCGTAGGCAACAACGTGAAAGCCCGTTCCGCCCGACTCGCCATAACCCTGGTCGAGCGACCAGGCAGTTTGCCTCCAGGCATAGGGCTCGGTCGTGCTCACGACCTTGGCCAGATCCATCCCGGCCAGGCCATGGAAGCGGCGGGCCTTGTCAAGCGCATGCTCCACGTCGGCGGCGCCGACGACTTGGCCGAGGGGCCATGCCATGAGGCAACCGTTCTGCGCGCCTTTGCTGCGCAACAAGCGGGTGAGTTTGCGCGTATCGATACCGGCGATGGCAACCGTGCCGGTGCGCCGCAAGTAATCGCCCAGGCCCTCGGTTTTGCGAAAATTCGAGTCGATTTGCGGCAGATCCTTGATGATCAACCCAGCGGCATGGATTTTCGCAGCCTCCACGTCCTCCTGGTTCACGCCGACATTGCCGATATGCGGGTAGGTCAGCGTGACGATTTGCTGGCAATAACTCGGGTCGGTGAGAATTTCCTGGTAGCCGGTGATGGCGGTGTTGAATACCACCTCACCCGTGCTTTCTCCGGCTGCGCCAATGGAAATACCGTGAAAGACCGTACCGTCGGCGAGGGCCAAAATCGCTTTGGGTTGCAACGGCAGCATTGATTGGTTCTCCGAACGCTTGATGTCGCGTGGCTTGTTGTATGGCGTTGAAAGCACGCTGTGTTTGGGACGCGTCGGGTGTGCAGGCAACCCGTGTTCAAGTCTGAACCAGCATAGCCCAAAGCCTTGAGATTATAGCCATGCCACCCACCCGCCATACCCTGCGTGCTCACACCTTGCCTTGCACCACAACCTGCTGATGCTGCGTGCAGACCCGCTCGGCGTTGCTGTTCATGCACGATGCCAAGAGCCCGGCGAAACAAGCGGGCGCCAGGATCCCGCCAGATCGCGAGTTCGCACAGCAACCTGACCAATCCATCCAGGGTGAAGCCATGCCTCCTCGACACAACCGTCCAACCCGCCTTGCCCCGTCGCGAACAACCAGACATGACGACCCTGATCAGGAAGCCAGGTTCGAGCCGGAGTGGGCGGCTCGCTCAGCATCGAGGTGTCGGCCCATGGGGGGCAAACCCGTCGATTGCGCCATCATCCGGCTATGCTCAGACTGACACGGTGGCAATGAACGGGCTCGACGTTGGGGATCGTTGCCGGACAGACCACAGGCACATCGGTCTGCGCCCGGGTGCGATGCCGATCGTGCAACCCTCCTTGTTTTGACCGACAGCCCGGACGTCATCAAACCCAGAAGATCCCCCGTCACTGAATTGGCCCGTTCACACGGGTTCCGCACCCGCGCTGCCCAGCGCGGACAGGACACGGCATGTACAGGACCTCGACCCCAATCGGCAACTTCACCGCCCGGACAAGGAGCAGCGCATGTTCAAAAATTTCCACCCGATTTGCATTCAGGCCGGCAGCGTCAAGATCGCAGGCCGTATGGGCGGCAGCGGGCCTCCCCTGTTGTTGCTGCATGGCCATCCCCAGACCCACATGATCTGGCACA
>DAIAZB010000242.1 GCA_027443745.1 Thiomonas sp.
TGGGCGGTGAGCGCCAGCACGGCATCGGACTCGCTCAGCGCAATGAGCTGGGGGCGCAGCAGCGGGCCTTGTTCGAGGTTGAACGGGGTGTCGACGTCGGCACGGATATGGCGCTGCAGCGAGGCCTCGCGTTGTTCGGGAGTGAGGGCGCTGATGTCATGCACGGGCATGTCGAGCGCGAGGGTTTCGGCGATGAACATGTCCTGGCCGTCGGCACCGAAGCTCGCGCGCAGCGCGTCGTGGCGGGCGACGAGGGCGCCCAGCGCGCGGCGCAGGGCTTCGGCATCGAGCGCGCTTGGCGCAGGGTTTTGCGAGAGGCTTCGCAGGCGCAGGCTGACGGATTCGTTGTAGGCCAGGCTGGCTTCGGCGCCGAGCTGGCAGGCGAGCCAGATTTCGCGCTGCGCTTCGGTGGTGGGCACGACACGAGCGAGGGGCGCGGCGTCGGCGAAGGGGTTGTAGTCGACGGCGGAGAGGCCGCCTGGGCCTGGGTCTTGGCGCATGTCGTTCATGGGTGTGTGCTCCCGGTGGAGAGGCTCATGCCCCCACTTTGAGGAAGCGGCCGGGTTCGGCCGGGTTGGGCACGAACCAGGCGGGTTTGCCGCTGGCGTCCTTGCCGAGGCGGGCGCCGGGCACGGGCGGCCTGGTGGCGTCGAACACCACCGACACCGGAGACTTGTGGCGCGGCAGGAATTCGGACTCCTGCAGCTCGCGCACCGAGTCCTTGAACGCGGTGGCGACGAGACGGATGTCGGCCTCGTTGTGCGCGGTGGTGAGGAAGCAGGGGAAGTTGTCGAGGATGTGCACGCCGCGGCTGCGCATCATGGCGAACAACAGGTCTTGCAGCGGGTGGTCTTCCAGCCAGGCCACGCGCCACAGCGAGGCGAAATGACGGATTTCCAATGGCGCGCCCTGCTCGCGGCAGAATGCGCTGAGTTCGTCGGCAAGCGCCGTGGTGGTGGCGTTGAGCCGCTGTTGCAGCGCCGGGCCTTGTTGCTTGAGATGGGTCAGGCTGGCGTGGGCCGCGGCCAGTGCGAGGGGATGCCGCACGAAGGTGCCGGCGAAGTAGGTGACGCCCACGCTGGGGATGGAGCCGTCGCCGTACTGCCAGGCGCCGCCGTCGAGCGCGTCCATGAATGCGCGCCTGCCGGCGACGACGCCGATGGGCATGCCGCCGCCGATGACCTTGCCGTAGCTGGCCAAGTCGGCGCGCACGCCGAACAACTGCTGCGCGCCGCCCAGCGCGGAGCGGAAGCCGGTGATGACCTCGTCGAAGATCAGGCAGGTTCCGCTTTTCTCGGTGATGGCGCGCACCTCCTTGAGGAAGTCCACCGGCTGGAACTCGGGCCGGCGGCTTTGCACCGGCTCGACCAGCACCGCGGCGAGGTCGTCGGCATGCGTGCGGATGAAGTCCAGCGCCTCGGGCGTGCCGTAGTCGAGCACGCGCACGTCGCCGAACATGCCGCGCATGATGCCGGGTGCGGCCGGAATGCCCCTGTGCTCGCGCCCGGAGCGCACCAGCACTTCGTCGAAGGTGCCGTGGTAGGAGCCGGTGAACAGCACCACGGTGCTGCGGCCGGTGACGGTGCGGGCGATGCGCACGGCGGCCATGACGGCCTCGGAGCCGGTGTTGCAAAGACCGGCGCGGTCGAAGCCGGTGAGCTCGCAGATCAGCTCGGCCACGGGCCCGGCCAGCGGGTGCTGCGGGCCGATGTCGTAGCCGTCGTCGAGTTGTCTGCGCACGGCGTCCAGCACGAAGTCGGGCTGCCAGCCGAACAGACTCATGCCGAAGCCGCTGAGCACGTCCACGTAGTCGTTGCCGTCCAGGTCCCACAGATGCGACCCTTTGCTGCGCGCGGCGACGATCTGGTAGACGATGTCCTTGATCATCGGACGGAAGCCGTTGACCACGCGCGGGTCGGCCAGGTGCTGGCGATGCTGCTCCGTGTACGCGCGGCTCTTGGCCGTGCGCTCCACGTAACGCCGCATGAAGGCGTCCAGCCGCGCGCGCTGGCGCTCGGTCAGCGGGCTGGCCTGGGTGTGGATGCGGGCGATGGCGCCGAAGGCTTTTTTCACGTCGTAGCGCTGGACGCCGACGTCGTCGGTGGCGCCTGCCGCGTCCGCCGTGGTCGTTCCGGTCGGCGCGGCAGCGGCGGGTGAGGCTGCGTCGGCCGGGGTCGGTGTGGCGGGCTGCGGTGCCGGGGGCTGAACCCCGCTCAGCAGCGCGAGTTGTTGCGCCATGAGCTGCATCTGCTGCTGGATGACCTGTTGCAGCAGTGGTGTGTTGGTGGCGGGGGCCGGCATGGCGGCTGCAGGCATGGCGGCTGCAGGCATGGCCAATCCCTGTGGCACGGCTTGCGCAGCCGGGCTCGCGGCTGCCGCAACGGTTGCGGCTTGCGGCTGGGCGGTGGGCTCCGGCGGCAATTGCGCATCGAGATGATCGGCCAGGGCGTCGAGGCTGCGCAGGCTTTCCATCAACTGGCGGAAGGTGACGCTGACGCTGAACTCGCGTTTGACCTGCAGCGCCGCCTGGGTCAGGGTGAGCGAATCGATGCCAAGCTCGACGAAGGGGATGGTGGGGTCCGTGTCGCCGAGGTCGGTGCCGGACACGTCGTCGAACA
>DAIAZB010000243.1 GCA_027443745.1 Thiomonas sp.
ATGGTGCTGGCGAAATCCGATCTGGCCGTGGCGTCGCACTACGCCCAGCTCGTCACCGACACGCGCACGCGCAAACAGGTGTTCGCCGCCATCGAGCAGGAATGGCAGCGCACGGTGCAGGCCATGCGCCAGATCACCGGCGAGCAGGAGTTCCTGCAAAGCAACCCCACCCTGGCCCGTTCCATCCGCGCCCGCTTCCCCTACATCGATCCGCTCAATCACCTGCAGATCGAACTGTTACGCCGCTTCCGCGAAGGCCAGACCGACGAACGCACCAAGCGCGGCATCCACCTGAGCATCAACGGCATCGCCGCGGGGCTGCGCAATACGGGTTGAGCCCGGAACTGCCGCTGGAACCAGGCCCGCTAAGAAACCTCTAAGTCTCCCTGCCTAGGCTGCGTCTCACGCCGATCGGGCGGGCCTCATGGGGTTGCTGGCAGCTTGTTGCGTGCCGGCGCAGGGTTCAGATGCTTGCCTTCAACACCACCGTCTTTCTCTGGCTCAACGCCACGGCGCATCCCGCGACGTGGCTGTTGGCTTTGGCGCGTTTCGCGGCGCAAGATCTGATCTTCGCCGCACCCCTGCTGCTGGTGGCCGGCTGGTTGTGGCGCCGGCAGGCGCCGCGAGCGGCATTGGTGCATGCGGCACTGGCCGCGCTTCTGGGTTTGGGACTCAACCAGCTCATTGGCCTGGCCTGGACCGAGCCACGGCCTTTCGTGCTCGGCGTTGGTCACCGGTTCCTCGCACATGCGGCCGACAGCAGTTTCCCCAGCGACCACCTCACCGTCATCTGGGGTGTGGCCTTCGCACTCATGCTGCATCGCGACTGGCGTCGTGCCGGGTTCGGTTTGGCCCTGCTCGGCCTGCCGGTAGCCTGGGCACGCATCTACCTCGGCGTGCACTGGCCGCTGGACATGATCGGCGCCGCCGCGGTGGGTTTGGCCAGCGCGTTGCTGATCCAGCCCTGGCATGCAGCGGTGGGCAAGCTCACTGCCGCGATGAACCTGGCCTACCACAAGCTTGGCAAGCGGCTGATTTCCAGGCGCTGGATCCGGGCATGACCTCCACGCGAACCATGAACAAGCGCGCAGCGATCGGAAACGTGCTCAGCCCCGTGGGGACGCCGCGGTTGCAAGGCAAAAGCCCGGAAGCATGTCCACCCCAGCCCGCACGGCCCGGTGCGGCGGCCATGCCAGCCACGGCGCTGCGCCCTTTCGTCGTCGCCGAACGACAGCAACGGCGCTGCGCCCGCCACCTGGTGCGTGCTGCCAGCCTGGTGGCCTTGACCCTGGCGCTGGGCGCCTGCGCCAGTTATGCCCCCAAGCCATTGCCCGAGCAGGCACAACTCCAGCGCAGTCTTGCCGGACTCCAGGTGAATCGCAGCCGCATGGCCCTGCCGCAGCTTGCGGCGCAACCCATCGACCTGCATGCCCCGCTGACGCTGGATGCCGTGGCCACGCTGGCGGTGCTGAACAACCCGCAGCTGCAACTGGCGCGCGACCAGACCGGCATCGCCCAGGCGCAGGCCTTTGCCGCCGGACTGCTGCCCGACCCGCAGTTTTCCACCACGCAGGACTTCCCCGGCAACAGCGCGGGAGCCACCAGCAGTGCCTACAACTACTCCCTGAATTTCGACCTCGGCAGCCTCATCACCCGCCCGGCCGCGCTCGCCGCGGCCACGGCCCATGTGCGCGACATCGACCTGCAACTGCTGTGGCAGGAATGGCAGACCGTGGGGCAGGCGCAACTGCTGTTCGTGCAACTGAGCGGCCTGCAGCAGCGTGACACCTTGCTCCAGAATGAACGCGACTTGGTGCAACGAGGGTTGCAACGCACGCGCCAGGCGGTTGCGGCCGGCAACCTGCCGCGCACCAACGCCGACGCGGCCTTGGTCGAGCTTCAAGCGGTGGAGCAGCGCCTGGCGCGCGACGCGCAGCAGCGCCTCCAGCTCGAATCCAGGCTCCACGCCCTGCTCGGCCTGGCCCCCGCGGTGCCGTTGCAACTGGCGCCGCTGCCGGCCCTGCCGGCGCACGACGCCGCCGCCACACACGAGGCCCTGGCACATATCGCCGCCATCCGCCCCGACCTCATGGCCTTGCGCGCCGGCTACGCTAGCCAGGAGCAAAAACTGCGCGAGGCGGTGCTGGCGCAGTTCCCCTCGTTCAGCGTTGGCCTGAACCGGGCGCGCGACACGGCCAACGTCAACACCCTAGGCTTCGGCGTGAGTTTCAGCCTGCCCATCTTCAACGGCAGCCGCGGCGCCATCGCGGTGCAGCGCGCCACGCGGCAAGCGCTGTTCGACGCCTACCAGTTGCGGCTGGACCAGACCCACGCCGATGCGGCCCAGGCTCTCGCCAACCTCGACCTGTTGCAACGCCAGCGCCAGAACCTGGAAACCGGCTTGCCACAGCTCGAAAGCGCCGAACGCGCCGCCACCTCGGCGCTGGATGCTGGGGCCATCACCCTGCCCCAGGCGCAGGCCCAGCGCATGGCCTTGCTGCAGCAGCGCCTGGCCCTGCAGGCCAACGCCCAACAAGCCGCCGAGCAGGCCGTGGCCCTGGACCTGCTGACGGGTACGGGGGTGTACCGCCCTGCCGTCACGACCACGGCCGCACAGCCTCCCGACCTGCCCCAGACAACGTCCGAACTGCGGAGCCCATCCCGATGACTTCCCTCTCCTGCGCATCATGTCATGACCACCCCCTGCGTCGACTGTTACCGCTGGTCGTGCTCGGCCTGTCGCTTGCAGCCGCCTTGCCAGGCCGCGCCGATGCCGAGGCCGCCCCAACGGTATCGGTGCTGGCGCAAGTGGCACCGCTGCGCCAGGGGCAACTCGCGCAGACGGTGCATGCGCTCGGCAGCGTGACGACGGCCAGCAGCCAGAGCCTGGCGATTGCATTTCCGCGTCAGGTGCAGGTGCGGCAGGTTCTGGTGCGCATGGGCCAGCGCGTGAAACAGGGCCAGCCCTTGTTGACGGTACAGACCGCCCCGGGCGCCGATCTGGCCTACGCCCAGGCCCGGAATGCCGTGCGCTACGCCCAGGCCGACTTGCAGCGCGTGCAGCAGCTGGCCTCGCAGCAACTCGCCACCGAGACGCAGGTGAACGCTGCGCGCAAGACCCTGGCCGATGCCCAGGCGCAACTGGCTGCCACGCAGCAGCAGGGCATGGGCAGCGGCGCGCACCGGACGACGGCGCCATTCGCCGGCGTGGTGACTGCGGTGCAGACCACGCCCGGTGCCTTGCTGGCCGCCGGCAGCGCCGCGTTGACGCTGGCGCCATCGGCCGGTTTGCAAGCCGTCGTCGGCGTGACGCCCGAAGTCGCGGCCGCGCTGGTCGCAGGCCAGCCGGCACGCCTGCAACCCGTGTTCGACCCCGACAAGACGGACATGGCCACGGTGTTGTCCATCGCCGGTGTGGTGGACCCGCAGAGCCACCTCGTGAACGTCACCCTCGCGCTGTCGCCTCAAGCCACGGCCTTGCTGCCCGGCCTTGCGGTCCAGGCGCAGATGGACCTGCGCCACTGGCGGGGCTGGGTCGTGCCGCGTGAGGCCGTGTTGCGTGACGCCTCGGGACAGGCCTATGTGTTCCAGGACGATCACGGCAAGGCACAGCGCGTGAACGTGAAGATCGAGCTCGATCAGGCC
>DAIAZB010000244.1 GCA_027443745.1 Thiomonas sp.
CCGGCGGCAGCGGCTCGGTGGAGAACACGTCGAGCGTGGCACTGGCGAGGTGGCCGCTGTGCAGCATGTCGAGCAAGTCATCCTGGTCGAGCACGGCGCCACGGCTGGCGTTGACCAGATGCGCGCCCTTCGGCAAGTGACACAGGGCAGCGTAGTCGAGCAGGCCGCGGGTCTGCGCGGTGAGTGGCAGCAACACCACCAGCACCCGGGTCTGGGCGAGAAAGGCGTCGAGCCGGTCCAGCGGGTAGATCGGCCAGGGGGCGTCGAACCCGGGGCGCGCCTGGCCGCTGCGGCTGCAGGCCAGCACCGGGAAGTCCATCACCGCCACACGCCTGGCGGCGGCAAAACCCATCTGCCCCAGGCCGAGAAAACCGATGTTGAAACTCCCGCGCGGCGGCTGCACCAGGGGCTCCCAGCGGCACTGGCGCTGCAACGCGGCGTAGTCCGCCATGCGGCGCCAGGCGTGCAGCACGGCCTCGCTCACATAGTCGGCCATCTGCCGGCCCATGCCGGCGTCTTCCAGGCGGATGAGCGGCACGCCGGGCAGGCTGCGCTGCATCTGCGGCAGCACGGCGTCGACTCCGGCGCCGAGGTTGAACACGGCGCGCAGGCCGAGCTGGCTGCCGAGCCAGTCGCTCGGGGGATGCCACACCAGGGCGAAATCGGCCTGGGCTTCCGGCTCGGCGCTGGCGTCGATGACCTCGACCGCGAGCTTGAGGTCGGCGGCATGCTGCACCAGCGCCTCGCGCCAGCGGCGAAACGGCTCATCAGGATCCCAGACGGCGAGGCGCATGCGCGAGGGTTCGATGGGGTGCCAGGGTCGATCGGCTCAGGCGGCGCTGTCGGCCGTGGTGACGGCGGCATCCGGCTCGCTCGCATCGGCCGGGCGCATGCGCAGCAGCAGAGCGCCTTCCTGAATTTGTTCGCCCACGGCCACCAGCACGGCGTCGATCACGCCGCCATCGATGGCTTGCAGCGTGTGCTCCATTTTCATGGCCTCCAGCACCAGCAGAGACTGGCCTGCTTGCACCGCCTGTCCCGGCGTCACCAGCACCGCGGCAATGCGCCCGGGCATGGGAGCGCTCAAGCGGCCGTTGCCACCCGCACCGCTGGGGCTATGGGTGCCGGCTTCTCGCAGCGACAACATGGCGTGGCCGTCGGATGCGAACACATGCAGGCGCACAGGTTTGGCAGCCTGGCCGTCGTTCCGATCGTCGCTTTGTCGCACGACATGGGCGCGCAGCGTTTGCTCCCCCCAGCGGATGGACAGTGCGAGTTCGTTCGGGCCGCTGGGTACGGCATGCCATTGCAGCGGCTCTGGCTGCGACGCCGCCAAGGCCAGCCGCCAGCCACCCTCGGCGCTGCGCATCAAGCTGGCCGGCAGCGCATGCGTGCCCTGCGTTGCGACTTGCCAATGCAGCTCGCGCGCCGGCAACACGCCGTTGCTCCAGCCGTCACAGGTGCTCCAGGGGTCGAGGGTTTGGCGTGCGCGCTCGGCTTCCAGCAGGGCACAGGTGGCCGTCAGCGCGGCGTGTTCGGGCGCCAGCGTTTCGGCCAGCAGCCTGTCCTGCTCACGGGCGATGAGGCCCGTGTCCATGTGGCCGGCCATGAAGGCGGGCGATTGCACCAGACGGCGCAGGAAAGTCGCATTGGTGTCGGGGCCGACGATGCGCACGGCTCCAAGCGCCTGCGCCATGCGCGCCAGGGCTTGCGCGCGGGTTTCTCCCCAGGCGATGAGCTTGGCGATCATCGGGTCGTAATGCGGGGTGATGGTGTCGCCCTCGCGCGCGCCGCTGTCCACCCGCAGCGCGGCAGGGTCGCCGCCCACCTTGAAGGCGACATGCGGCGGCAGAGCCAGGCGTGCAAGCCGGCCGGTGGATGGCAGAAAGCCGGCGGAAGGGTTCTCGGCGTACAGCCGCACTTCCACGGCGTGCCCATGCGGCATCTGCGGCGCTGCGGGCAGCGGCTCGCCCGCGGCCACGCGCAACTGCCACGCCACCAGGTCGAGCCCGGTGATGCACTCCGTCACCGGGTGCTCCACCTGCAGCCGGGTGTTCATTTCCATGAAATAAAAGCTGCGGATGCCGCCGGCGCCATCGCCTTCGGCAATGAACTCCACCGTGCCGGCGCCGACGTAGCCCACCGCTTGCGCCGCGGCCACCGCGGCCAGCGCCAGCGCGGCGCGCTGCTCCGGCGTGAGGCCGGGCGCGGGCGCTTCCTCCACCACTTTCTGGTGGCGGCGCTGCAACGAGCAGTCGCGCTCGAACAGCGCCACGGTGTGGCCGTGGCTGTCGGCGAACACCTGGATCTCAATGTGGCGCGGCTTGGCCACCAGCTTCTCGATCAGCACGGCATCGTTGCCGAAAGCGGCCTTGGCCTCACGCCGGCACGAGCCCAGGGCCGCGGCAAAGTCGGCCGCAGCCATGACTTCGCGCATGCCCTTGCCACCACCGCCGGCACTGGCCTTGATCAACACCGGATAGCCGATGTGCGCCGCCTCGGCCGCGAGCAGTGTGTCGTCCTGTTCGGCGCCGTGGTAGCCCGGAACCAGTGGCACACCGGCCGCCTGCATCAGGCGCTTGGACTCGGCTTTCAATCCCATCGCATGGATGGCTGCTGGCGGCGGGCCGATGAAGACCACGCCTGCATCCGCGCAGGCTTGCGCAAACGCCGCGTTTTCGCTCAGGAAGCCGTAGCCCGGATGCACCGCCTGCGCCCCGCAGTCGCTTGCGGCCTGCAGGATGCGCGCGGCGTCGAGATAGCTCTGCGCCGCGGCAGCCGGGCCAATGCAGATGGCGTCGTCACAAGCCGCCACATGCGCTGCCCGGGAATCGGCCTCGGAATACACCGCCACGGTGCGGATGCCGAGTTTCCGGCAGGTGGCAGCAACGCGGCAGGCGATCTCACCGCGGTTGGCGATCAACACTGTCGAGAACATCTCAGCAGGTCTCCAGGATATGCGCGGCGAGATCGCCTGCGACGGCGCAGCGCGCCTGCAGTCGATTTGGCTGCGCCGCTGCGCGCCCCTTGCAGGGACGCTGGTCACCGCGGTTGGCGATCAACATGTTCGAGAACATCTCAACGTGCCTCTGGGGATGAAAGATTCGCGGGGAGGGGATGTCGCGGTTCAGGGCTTGTCCTGCACATGCACATCGGTTACATCATGCATGGGCGGCAGCGCGCGCGACGAAATGGCGGGTGGCGCGGGCGGCGGGCCGGGTTCGGGGCGGCCACTGAACAGGCGCACCATCTTGCCGAGCAGGTCGCGGACGAAGTGAAAGCTCTTGCGTGCCAGCCACACCATGGCGATCAGGGCCAGCACCAGGGCGACGAAGAACACCAGCGGGTGCGCCCAAGACAGCCAAAGGCCTCCGAGTACCAGCGCGTCTTCGCCGAACGAGGCGCCGACATTCGAGAAGGGTTCGGGCGAGGTGTTGATCGCGGCACGGGTGGTGAGCTTGGTGCCGTGGCTGACGGCAGCCAGGCTGCCACCCGCCGCTGCCGCCAGCGCGGCGACGAAACCGTGGTCGAGCCCGAACACGCTGGCGGCGAGCAAGGCGCCCATGGGAATGCGCAGGAGTGTGGAGATGAAATCGAGCAGGCTGTCGACACCGGGAATCTTGTCGCCGATGAATTCGAGCAAGGCCAACGCCCCGGTGATGCCGACCGCCACCGGGCTGGCCAGCACTTGCAGCCCGACCGGCAACTGCACCCAGCCGGCCAGGCCGGCCACGCCGACGGCGAACATGACCAGGAAGGCACGCAGTCCGCTGGCCCAGCCCAGCGCGGCGGCGAGGGCGAGGAGTTGTAGGGTGTCGCTGGTGGGTGTGGTCATGGGCGGCTTCAGGCTGTTGCAGCCGGGGGATGGGCCAAGGCGTGGGCCAAAATGTGAGCAGGCGGCGGATCAGAACGGGATTGAACGCGCAATTCAATGCGCGGTTTGCATTGGAATGACACGACGAGATGCCGGTGCGATCTCGTTGGGTGCAGCTTGCTGGCCCGTGGCCCGTAGCCCGAGCCGGACAAACAGGGCCCGGTCGGCATCCACGTCGGCGTTGCCGGTCACCAGCAGGGTGTCGCCGTAGAAGATGGAGTTGGCGCCGGCGAGGAAGCACAGCGCCTGGATGCCGTCGCCCAGTTCCTTGCGGCCGGCCGACAGGCGCACCCAGGCCTTGGGCATGGTGATGCGCGCGGCGGCCACGGTGCGCACGAACTCGAAGGGGTCGAGGTCGGGCGCGTCCTCCAGCGGCGTGCCGGCCACGCGCACCAGGGAGTTGATGGGCACGGATTCCGGGTAGGGGTCGAGCCCGGCGAGCTGCGCCAGCAGCCCGGCGCGGTCGCGCCGGCTCTCGCCCATGCCGACGATGCCGCCGCAGCACACGTGCATGCCGGCCTCGCGCACGACGTGCAGCGTGTCC
>DAIAZB010000245.1 GCA_027443745.1 Thiomonas sp.
GGGCTGACGAAGTCAATCACGCGCAGGCCGATGATGTCTTGACCCACGTAACCCAGCAGTCGCGCCAGGGCCGGATTTGCATCGACGATCACACCGTCGCGCTGGAACACGATGCCCTCCGTGCTGGCGTCCATGAAGCGATGCAGGCGCGCTGCGGCCTCGTGCGCCATGCGTGCCATGGCGCGAAAGCGCGTGACCTCGTGCATCACCATGCACAACTCCAGCACGGTGTCACCAGGGGCGTAGGGCAACAGACTGACGTCGAAGTCACGCACGCTGCCCGCAGCGTCACGCATGCTCAATTCGAACAAATGTTCCTGCCGATCCTCCAGCGCGTGGTGCATGAACGGCGTGACCAGGGCCAGGCATTCCGGCTCGAAAACCCGCGACAAATGCCGCCCCACCAGTGCATCTTCGGGCACGCCGGCCAAACGGGCGAAGGCCGCGTTGGCTTCCACGCAGACATGGGTCTCGGCACTGAAACAGGCCAGCAAGGTCGAGCCCGCCTGGGCCATGAAACCGGCGCGTGCATGGCTCGCCATACCGCATCGCTGCTTGCCAGGGCCTGAAGATTCTCGAGGGTCTGTCATGCTGCTCGCTCCCAAAGGTTCGGGGACGGGTGATCTCCGATACCTGTGTCCTATTGTCGAAGTCGTGGCGCGCGCTAGAGAGCCCGCGCAGGTCACTGAGCCGGCGACCTCGTGACAAATTGCACGAATTGCGGATTTCTCGCCATGCCGACCCCGGGCATGGCGAGCAGGAGAAGGGCAGGGACTGGCGCCACGCGCCCGCACCCGCGGCAACAAAGGCCGGATTCGATCTGCGCTTCAGGATCGAAGCAGGGACCGAAGGGCCTGTTCGGTGGCGTCGGCGGCGCAACAGTCCACCACCTGTCTGTGGGGCATGCCGCGCAGCCAGGTGAGCTGGCGCTTGGCCAGTTGCCTGGTGGCGGCGATGGCTTGCGCGGCGAAGGTGGTGGCGTCGATCTCGCCGTCCAGATGCGCCCACGCCTGGCGGTAGCCGACGGCGCGCATGGACGGGAGCTTGGCATGCAGGTCGCCGCGGGTGCGCAGGCGGCGCACCTCGTCGAGAAAACCGGCGTCGAGCATGGCGTCGAAGCGCTGGGCGATGCGGGCGTGCAATTCGGCGCGGCTGGATGGCTCCAGCGCCAGCACCCGCAGCGGCACGAGCGGCACGCCGGGCGGCTCGGTGAAATGGGCTGACATGGGTTTGCCACTGAGATTCCAGACCTCGAGCGCACGCTGTATGCGCTGGGCGTCTCCGGGTTCGAGGCGGGCGGCTGAGGCGGGGTCGACCCGCGCCAGTTCTGCATGCATGGCGGGCCAGCCGCGCTCCCGCGCCTCGGACTCGATCGCAGCGCGCACGCTGGTGTCGGCCTGGGGCAGCGTGTCGAGGCCCCGTTGCAACGCATGCAGGTACAGCAAGGTGCCGCCGACCAGCAGCGGCTCGCGTCCACGCTGGCGGATGGTATCGATCAGGGCCACGGCGTCGGCAGCAAAGGCTGCGGCGTTGTAGCTCCCGCTCGGCTCGCGGATGTCCAGCAGGTGATGCGGCACTTGCGCGCGTTCGGCCGCAGTGGGCTTGGCCGTGCCGATGTCCATGCCGCGAAAGACCAGTGCCGAATCCATGCTGATGATCTCGATCGGCCGCAACGCCGCCAAGGCCAGCGCGACACCGGTCTTGCCCGATGCGGTGGGCCCGGTGATGGCCCAGACCGGGGCATGCTGGCGCTCGGGCACCGTGGTCGGTGACACACCGAGGGCGGCGGCGTCCATGCCGGTCAAAGCTGCTCAGCGCCCGCGCAGGAACAGGGCGTCGAGCTCGTCCAGGCTCACCTGACGCCAGGTCGGGCGTCCATGGTTGCACTGGTCGGAGCGCTCGGTGGCCTCCATCTCGCGCAACAGCGCGTTCATTTCGCCCAGGGTGAGCTGCCGATTGGCGCGCACCGCGCCGTGGCAGGCGATGGTGGAGAGCAGGGCGTTGCGGCGTTGCTCCAGAGTCTGGCTGGTGCCGAATTCCGCCAGCTCGGCCAGCACCGCTCGCGCCAGCCGCACCGGGTCGGCCCGTCCCAGCAGCCCGGGCAGACTGCGCACCGCGAGGCTGGCGGGGCCGCTCGCGGCGAGGTCGAAGCCCAGGGCCTTGAGGGTTCCGGCATGGTCTTCCACCGCGCCCAATTCCTGCGGGCTGGCGGCGAAGCCGGCTGGAATGAGCAAGGGCTGCGTGGGCAGGCTGTGTCGATCCCATGCGGCCTTGAGGCGCTCGTACACCACGCGCTCGTGCGCCGCGTGCATGTCGACGATCACCAGCCCCTGGTCGTTTTGCGCCAGGATATAGATGCCATGCAATTGGGCAATGGCCTGGCCGAGAGGCTGGCCGCGCATCTCGGCGTCGGCGGCGGCAGTGCCGGCGATGGCATCCGCACGCTGGCTCGGCCAGGGATTGGGGATGGCGCTATCCGCCACATGTCCGGCCTGGCTCGGCCCCAGCGGCGCGTAGGCCTGCAGCATGCAAGCCAGGGGCAGGGCGCCTTGGCGCAGCATGCCGGGCTGGCCAAACGCAAACGGCGAGTTCGGCCGCGAAGTGAATGGCGCAGGCAGGCCGCTGGCTGCATGGTCGCCGGTGGCTGCATCCATCCGCCCCGACAGGGCAGGCGCCAGCGCCTGCTGCACGGCGTGCAACACCGCCTGATGCACGGCCTGCGATTCGCGGAACCGCACCTCGCTCTTGGCCGGATGCACGTTGACATCCACGCGCTCGGGCGGCAACTCGATCAGCAAGGCGTATTGCGGTTGCAGCGCGCCGTGCAGCACATCGGCATAGGCGGCACGCACGCCATGGGCCAACACCCGGTCGCGCACCCAGCGGCGGTTGACGAAGAGCTGCTGCAGTTCGGCCCGCGCCCGCGCGGCGGTGGGCCGGCAAACGAGGCCACGCACCGCCAGCGGGCCAATCTGCGCCCGCACCGGCAGGGCGTGTTCGGCGAAGGTCTTGCCCAGCACATCAGCCAGGCGCTGCAAGCCGGCAGGGCTGTTGTCGGCGCCGTATTGCAGGCTGGCGCGGCCGTCCTGCCACAGACTGAAGGCGACATGGGGATGGGCCATCGCCGCGCGCTTGAACACCTCCACGCACCAGCCGGTTTCGGTCGGTGGCGATTTGAGAAAACGCCTGCGCGCGGGAATGTCGTGGAACAGGCGCTTGACCGTGACCACCGTGCCTTGGCCTGCTGCAGCCGGCGTCAGGGCGCCGAGACGGCCGGCCGCAGCGCTGATGCTCGCACCGGGCTGGCCAGCGCGGCGGCTGACGATGTCCACCTCGGCCACGGCAGCCAGGGCGGCCAGGGCCTCACCGCGAAACCCGAGGCTCTGAGCGTGCTCCAGATCCTCCAGTGTGGCGATTTTGCTGGTCGCATGCCGCGTCAGCGCCAGCGCGAGTTCATCGGATGCAATGCCGCAGCCATCGTCCTCCACGCTCAGCAGATCGAGTCCGCCATGTGCCAGCCGCACGATGATGCGGCTACTGCCTGCGTCCAGCGCGTTGTCCAGCAGTTCGCGCAGCGCGGAGGCCGGACGCTCGACCACTTCGCCCGCTGCAATCTGGGAAATCAGGGTCTCGGGCAAAGGGCGGATGGAGGCCCATTCACGCGCGTCGCGCGCGACCGAATCTGCATGCAGCTGGGGGGATTCGACCGGGGCAACCATCATCGGATCAGTATACTCAGCCGGCTTTTTTCGAACTGCTGCCGGCAGCGTCAGCGGCTCGGTTTCGGCTCAGTCAGGGCCCGCACAATGCGGCATTTCAGGCATTTCACTTTTGGCCCGCACTCCATGGACCCCTCCAGTATCGTCAACATCATCCTGCACTTCGACGTGCAACTTGCCCAGTTCATCCAGGCCTATGGACCCTGGGTTTACGGCGTCCTGTTTGCCATCGTGTTCGTTGAAACCGGGCTGGTGGTCATGCCGTTTTTACCGGGCGATTCGCTGTTGTTCATTGTCGGTGCGTTTTCGGCGGTCGGGACGCTGAACGGCCCGCTGGCCTTCGGACTGCTGTGGGCGGCAGCGGTGCTCGGCAATATTTCCAATTACTTCATCGGCCGTGCCATCGGCCACCGCGTGTTCACCTGGAAAGACAGTCGCTGGTTCAACCGCAAGGCCTTTGACCGTGCCCACGCGTTTTACGAGCGCTATGGCGGCATCACCATCGTCGTCACCCGCTTCATCCCCTTTCTGCGCACCTTCGCGCCCTTCGTCGCTGGCGTGGCCGAGATGTCCTACGCCAAATTCCTGATCTACAACATTGGCGGTGGCGGTCTATGGGTGGGTTCACTGATGGCGGCTGGCCATCTGTTCGGCAACATCCCGTGGATCAAGCACAACCTGGGTTTGCTCACGCTTGGCATCATCGTGTTGTCGCTGCTGCCGGTTGGCTTCGGTTGGTGGAAGACGCGGCGCGCCAGCGTCGCCTGAGCTGCGCCGTTCCTGGCCTCAGGCTACGATGGCTGCTTGTCCCCGCGTGCGCCAGCCATGCGCCAGCAGCAAGAGTGCCGCAGCGCCGAAGCCGAGTTCATCCGTCAATGGAACAGCCGATACCAGCAGCGCCGCGGCGGCAAACGCCGCCAGCCGCTCCGGTAAGTTGAGGGTGGCACGCAGATAACCCACCGCCACGCCGCCCCACAGCACGATGGCCAGCACAGCCTTGCCGAGCACGTAGAGCACGCCGGCCCAGGTCCAGGCACCCTGCAGCATGAGTTGCGGGTCGTACACCGCCAT
>DAIAZB010000246.1 GCA_027443745.1 Thiomonas sp.
TGCGCAAACCAGCCGTGAAACGTCGAAACCGTGGCCTGCGTGCCGCCAGCGAGCACCGTGGGATAGAGCGCTCGCGCCCGCTGCAGCATGACGGCGTCGGCATACGGCAGGCCGCGATGCGCCAACTCGGCGGCCAGCGCCTCATCGTCGAGCTGGCTCCATCCTTGCAGCAACTCCAGCAGTCGCTGCTGCATTTCAGCCGCTGCCTTGCGGGTGAAGGTGATGGCCAGCACGTCTTGTGGGGCGCAGCCATCCAGCAGGCAGCGGGCCAACCGCGCGACCAGCAGCCAAGTCTTGCCGGCACCGGCGCAAGCGCGGACCACGACGCAGGCGGCAGGGTCGCACGCCAAGCTGACATAGGTTTCAGGCGTGACCGGCGCGGCCTGGTCCTGGCCTGGGAGCTGTGCGGCGTAGGCAGGGGCGCTCATGCCGATTCGGCCCGAGTGTGGCCGGACTGCACGCCTGCGGATCGTGGCGACGGTCGATGGTCGCGCCGACACAGTCCGCGTGCTTCACAGTGATCGCATAAGGGGGGCTCGCCGAGTGCGGGCATGGCCTGGCCTGCGCGCAGGGCGCGCCAGTCGCGACGCATCTGCGCCAGCAGTTGCGCCGATTGCTCGCGCAAGTCGTCGGGCGCCCAGGACAGTTCGGTTGCGGTATCGGTGTGCTCGGGATCGCGCCGTTCCGAGACCACCAGATAGCCGGCAGCGACAGGCGCAGGGTCGGCGTGCGCAGACGGCCTGGCGTCTGCATCAGGCGCGTCGGCGCCCAGCAACAGCGCATAACACAGCAATTGGGTGTCTTCGGCGTAACGCTTCATGCGCAACCTCAGCGCCTGTGGGTCGCCGGTCTTGTAGTCCAGGGCGTAACGCTCGGCGCCACGCCGGTCGATCCGGTCGATACGGCCTTCGAGCCGCAGCGTGTCGCCGTCGGCGGCAGCCTCGTCAGCCGGATCGGCGTCGCGATCGATCAGGCGTCGCAGGCTCTGCTCTTCGCTCTGCGTCTCCCAGCCCTGTGCTCGCCAGGCTTGCAGCCAATCGAGATAGTTGTCGCGCACGGCGGGCCAGGCCGCGGCAAACGGCTCGGCCAGCGCGCCGGCGCTGCTCCAGGCCTCGGCCGCGATGCGGTCGAGCAAGTCGCGATCGGCCGGCCCATCCGGCTCCGGCTGCTGCTGGTGAAATTGCTCCAGGATGCGATGCAAGGTGTTGCCGAAGTCGCGCTTGGAGAAGTCGGGCAACAGATCGTCGTCCTCGGCCAGGCGCAACACCCTGCGGGCAAAAAACCGATACGGGCAGGCGCGCAAATCTGCATAGGCACTGGGCGACCAACGGGAAGGAATGTCGGCTGGAGCCTCCGGCCGAGCCTGGGGAGCGGTCGACTCGGCGGGAACGTGCGGCGGCTCGATCCCCAGCGTTTGCAAATCGGCCGTGCAAAGGCCGGGTTCGGCCGACAGGGCTTGCCCCTGGCCGAAACCGCCCATGGCCCAGCGCCACAACTGCAGCAAGGGACTGGGGCCGGGATGGTCGGGACGTGGCGCTGCTTCGAACACGACCAGGCGGCGGCAACCGAGCACGAGTTTGACAACCAGTTGAACGGCCTGGGTGCGTCGCTCCTCGTGTGTCGGCAGGCCCAACCGGCTGCAGGCCTGGTCGCCGAGAC
>DAIAZB010000247.1 GCA_027443745.1 Thiomonas sp.
CGAAACCCATATGGAGCGCCTGCGCGCACTCGACGCCGAGGCCGTGGCGCATGCCGTGCGGCGCTCGTGCGAGATCAAGGCCGCCGTGGTGGCGCAGGACGAAACCGAGACCGGCCTGCGTGCCATCCTCAACTTCGGCCATACCTTCGGCCACGCCATCGAGGCGGGCATGGGCTATGGCCAGTGGCTGCACGGCGAGGCCGTGGGCGCCGGCATGGTGATTGCGGCCGACGTGTCGGTACGCCTGGGTCTGCTCGATGCGGCCGCGGCCACCCGGCTGCGTGAACTCACGCGCCGCGCCGGTTTGCCAGTGCAGGCACCGCCGCTGCCGCTGGCACGCTACATCGAACTGATGCAGGTGGACAAGAAAAACGAGGCCGGCAGCGTGCGCTTCGTGCTGCTGCGGGGTCTGGGCCATGCCCTGTTGCGCCCGGCACCCGCCGATGTGGTGAGTGCCAGCCTTCTGACGCATGGTGCTCTGGCACCCGCCTCCGGGCCCGTCGCCCAGGAGCGGGCAACGGCATCGACAGCCCCATGATTCTGCCCGCCGGGGAGGCGCCCGACGCGCATGAGGCGCGGCTGGCGCCTTACGCCCATACCGCGGCCACTTCACGCGGCCGCCGGTACGCCGAACCGGCGCCGCGCGACCGCAGCGATTACCAGCGCGACCGCGACCGCATCATTCACTGCAGCGCATTTCGGCGCCTGGAGTACAAGACCCAGGTGTTTCTCAACCACGAGGGCGACCTGTTTCGCACCAGGCTCACGCACAGCCTGGAGGTGGCGCAGATCGCCCGCTCCATCGCCCGCGCGCTGCGCCTGAACGAAGACTTGACCGAGGCCATCGCCCTGGCGCACGACCTCGGCCACACGCCATTCGGTCACGCCGGGCAGGATGCGCTGAATGACTGCATGCGCACCAGGGCGCCACAGGTTCTGCGCCCCCGCTCGGCGGATGCAGCGGGCGTCGCCAGCCCCACGGTGGACCAGGACGGCGGTGGCTTCGAGCACAACCTGCAGTCGCTGCGGGTGGTGGACAAACTGGAGGAGCGCTACGCCGCGTTCGACGGTCTGAACCTCACCTTCGAGACGCGCGAGGGCATTCTCAAGCATTGCTCGCGACGCCATGCCGCGCACCTGGGCGAGGTGGCGGCGCGCTTTCTGCATGGCGGCCAGCCTGGCCTGGAGGCCCAGGTGGCCAATCTGGCGGACGAGATTGCCTACAACAACCACGACATCGACGACGGCCTGCGCTCGGGGCTTCTGCAGCTTGACCAGATCGAAACCATCGACTTTTTCGGTGGCCATCTGCACGCGGTGCGCGCGGCTTATCCGGGCCTTGCGACCAAGCGCCTGGTGGCCGAAACCATCCGCCGCATGATTTCCACGCTCATCGCCGATCTCGTGGCGCAGACCCAGGCCAACATCGAGGCTGCCGGCGTGCAGAGTCCGGCAGACGTGCGCGTGAGCGCGCCGCTGGTGGGCTTCAGCGCCCCGGTGCGCGAACAACTCACCCGGCTGCAGCAGTTCTTGCGCCTGGCGCTCTATCGGCACCCGCAGGTCCTGCGCTCCACCACCAAGGCGGCAAGGGTGTTGCGCGAGTTGTTCAACGCCTATGCCGACGAGCCGCGCCTGCTGCCGTCCGACCACCAGCGCCCGAAGGACATGGGCCAGCTGCGCGCCATTGCCGACTACATCGCCGGCATGACCGACCGTTACGCGATCAAGGAACACCGCAGGCTGTTTTCCGTGCAGGACTGGTAACGCGCGCAAGCGCACGGTCGATCGATCAATCCCATGTGGACAATGGGCGTATCGGAACGTATCAGCTTATTGATTGCCTAGGCAATAACATGCCAGGCATGAATGCAAGAACATCCGATCCGCTCATCCAAGCGAACTCCGTGCCGCCGCGCTTCTACGAAGGCGACACCTACTGCAAAAACAACTCGGTCGGCTTCCTGATGAAGCGCTGTCTGGCTGTGTTGTTACGCAACCTGGAGCACCGTATGCAGGCGCTCGACCTCACCGGCACGCAATGGCATCCGCTCATTCATGTACTGGAAGGTTGCGACACGGTGGCTGCTTGTGCCCGCGAAATGCAGACCGACGCCGGTGGCATGACCCGCATGCTGGACCGCCTCGAAACCAAGGGTCTGCTGGTTCGCGAGCGCAGCACGGTGGATCGCCGCGTGGTGCATCTCGCGCTCACGCCCAAGGGGCGCGAAGTGGCTCAACAAGTACCCGCCATGCTGGCCGACGTGCTCAACGAACATCTGCGCGGATTCACGGCCCAAGACTTCTCGACGCTGATGGACTTGCTGCGGCGCTTCGTCGACAACGGCGATGCCCTCGCCGCGGCCAGCAATGCCGGTCCCGGGCCAAAGATCACCCTGGATGAGGGCTGAAGGCCTGCGTTACCGCCCCCGAATGCACTGGGCAGTGCACGCCATATCGCCAGGCGGATCGCCGCAATCACTCCGGTTCTTCGTTTATCCCGCACGACCCAATACCCGCTCTCCATCATGCCGCTTCCATCCAACTTTCGAACCCGCGCGATCCAGGGCCACAGTCCCCGTGGCGGCCTGCTGCGCCTGGCGCCACTGCTGGCGGCCTTGTTGTTGGCCGGTTGCGCGTCCACCGGCCCCATGCAGTCCAGGGTTCAAGCGGTGCAGCCGTCGCAGCTGGGGCTGAGCACCCGCGCCGTCAACCCGGCGGAGTTTCCGCAAGAAGACTGGTGGACGCAGTTCAACGATCCCGAACTGAACCGGCTGATCGCACAGGCCCTGGCCGACAATCCCAGCCTGCAGCAGGCGCAGGCGCGCATGCGCCAGGCGCAGGCGGCAGTGGGTGTAGCGCAAAGTGCCCTGGAGCCGAGCCTGAATGCCGCGGTGAACTCCACCCGCCAGCGCTTCAGCGCCAACGACATCTATCCCCCGCCGTTGGGCGGTGGCGTCTACACCGAAAACCAGGCGCTGTTGCAAGGCAGCTATACCTTCGACTTTTTCGGCCGCCACAAGGATCAGCTCCAGGCCGCCATCGGTCAAGCCCGCGCGGCCCAGGCCGAGGCCCAGGCGGCACGTGTCGTGCTGGCGGCGAACGTGGTCGGCGGTTATGTCGGTCTCGCACGTCTGGACGCACAGCACGCGGTTTTGCAGCGCACCCTGGCCCAGCGCCGGCATATCGAGCGGCTGGTGGGAGACCGCGTGCGCGCCGGTCTGGAAACCACGCTGCAGCAGCGCCAGGCCCAGGCCGAGATTCCGCAGATCAAGCTGCAGCTCGAACAGAACGCGCAGGCCCAGGCCCAGGCGCGCCACGCGCTGGCAGCTCTGCTTGGGCAAGGGCCGCAGGCCACGGCCAAGCTCGAGCCCGACTTGCAGACGCTGCCCCTGCCGGCGCTGCCACAAAGCCTGCCGGCCGAGCTCATCGGTCGCCGCGCCGATGTGGTGGCCGCGCGCTGGCAGGCGCAGGCGGCACTGGCCGATGTGAAGGCGGCGCGTGCGGCCTTCTATCCCAACATCAGCCTGACCGCGTTCGCCGGCTTCACCGCGCTGGGCTTCAGTCAATTCCTGGCGGCCGGCAGCCGTGCCTACGGCGTGGGGCCGGCGTTGACCCTGCCCATTTTTGAAGGCGGCAAGCTGCGCGCCAATCTGCGCGGGCAAGCTGCGGTGGCCGATGCGGCCATCGCCCAATACAACGCCACGGTGGTGAACGCCGTGCGCGAAGTGGCCGATGCGGTGAGCGATCGGCGCTCCCTGCAGCAGCAAATCGCTCAGCAGCACGATGCGCTTGAACTCGCGCAGGACGCCGAGCGGCTGGCGCAACAGCGCTACAAGGCTGGCCTGAACAACTATCTCAGCGTGTTGACCACGGAAAACGCGGTGCTGCAACTGCAGCAGATCGGCACCAATCTCAAGGCGCAGGCGCTGGTGGATGACCTGGCCCTGATCC
>DAIAZB010000248.1 GCA_027443745.1 Thiomonas sp.
AGATGCGTGCGCCCCTGTGTGCCCGGCCCCACGGCCATGCTGGCGAACACCGCGGTTTGCGTGGTGTGCAGACCGTCGACATGGGCCTGTTGCAGGAAGCTGGACGGCAGAGGGTGATCACCCTGCACCACAGCCTGGCCGCCAATGAGCTGGGCCGCATCGCGCTTGAGACCTGCATCCAGGCGCTGCGCCAGAAAGCCCACGGTGGACAGCGCTGCCGTGGCCAGCACCAGCGCCAGCCACATCAGCCGCAGTTCGGCGGCGCGCAGATCACGCAGGATGAGGGGTCCGAAACGCATGACTGGAGCCTGGTGAACTGCTCGATGCTGGCGCTGCGGCTAGGCGGCGCGCATCGCCAGCACACCGAAACGCCGCAGTGGATCGGTCCACTGCGCATCGAGTCGCCAGCCGGCCAATGCGGCCAGCGCCGCAAAACCACCCAGCGTGTATTTGTACGAGTTCTCGGTGTGGATGGTCTCGCCGGCGTCGAAGCACAGCGTATGGCCAGCGATATGCACGACCTGGGCCTCACGGCTTCGCAGGTGCATCTCGATGCGCCCCTGCACGCTGTCGTAACGGACGAGATGATCGAAAGAATCGGGCGCGAAATCGGCCGCGAACTCACGGTTGGCACGCACCAGCAGGTTGCGGTTGAACGCTGCGGTCACGCCTTGCGCATCGTCATAAGCGGCCTGCAGCACGGCGGCGTCCTTGCGCAGATCGACGCCGATCAGCAGGCCGGCATCGGCCCCGCCCAGCAGGCGCCAGCGCGTCAGCAGCGCCTGGGCATGTTGCGGATCGAAATTGCCGATGGTGGAGCCGGGAAAGAAAAACACCACGCGCCCGTCGATCTCGCCCTCCGCACGGCCGGCATCTCCACGGCGCAGCGCATGCGGGAGCGTGAACGCCTGGGTGAAGTCGGCCTGCAGCGGGTGGATGGGCAGATGCGCAAACCGCGCGGCCATGGCTCGCACGGACGCCTGCAAGGCCGTGGGCGAAATTTCCACCGGCACATAGGCCGCGGGCTGCAGCAGTCGTTCCAGCAGCAGGGCGGTTTTCACGCCGGCGCCACTGCCAGGCTCGACCAGGATGGCACGCGGGCCGATGCATGTGGCCATGTCGCCCGCATGCGTTTGCAAGATGGCCAGTTCGGTGCGCGTGGGGTAATACTCGGGCAGTTCGCAAATCCGCTCGAACAGTGCCGAGCCGCGAGCGTCGTACAAGTAGGCGCTGGGCAGATGCTTGGGACTGTCGAGCAGGCCTTCGAGCACGGCAAGTCGCAGCGACGTCGGCGCCAGATCCTCCGGCACGTCCTGCGGCTCATGCAGCGGGCTTGCGCGTTTCAAGTCTGGTCCTTTGCCAGCCGCAGTCCCATGAACTGCCAGCGCTGGTGGGGGTAGAAGAAATTGCGGTAGGTGGCGCGCAGATGGCCCGGCGGGGTGACGCAGGAGCCGCCGCGCAGCACCATCTGGCCGGACATGAATTTGCCGTTGTATTCCCCCAGGGGGCCTTCCGCGACTTTGTAGCCGGGGTACGGGAGGTAGCTGCTGCCGGTCCATTCCCACGCGTCGCCGTACACCTGGGTGTGGCCAGGGGAGGGCGCTGCAGGGCGGCAGTAGCCGGCGTCCAGCCCGTTCCCGCGCAGTGGTTGCGTGCTGGCGAAGGCTTCCCACTCGGCTTCGGTCGGCAACCGCGCCCCGGCCCAGCGGGCAAAGGCGTCGGCCTCGAAATGGCTGATGTGGCAGACGGGCGCGTTGGGATCGAGCGCCTGCTCGCCAGCCAGGGTGAAGCTCGATGCAGCGTCGGCGCTCCAGTACAGCGGGGCACGCCAGCCTTCACGCTGCACGGCGCTCCAACCGTCGGACAGCCAGAGCAGCGGTTCGTCGTAGCCACCATCGCGGATGAAGTCGCGGTACTCGGCATTGCTCACCAGGCGGTCGGCGAGGGCATGCGGCGCCAGCCAGGTCGGGTGGCGCGGCGCTTCGTTGTCGAAGCGGAAGTCCATGCCGGCGTGGCCGATGGCATGCGCGCCCTGCTCCCCGCAGACGAAACGCAGAGGCCGCGCCGTCTGCGAAGGCGGTGCCGGGAGCAGGCGCCACGCGGGCTTGAGCGGGTTGTGCGCGAGCAAATGCAGCACATCGGTGAGCAGCAGTTCCTGGTGCTGCTGCTCGTGCTGCAGGCCGAGTTCGAGCACGCGCGGGAGATGACTCGTCGGGCCGGCATCGCTGCGGGCATCGGCCGCGCGCTCGGCGGCGTCCAGCCCGGCGTGCATGTCCAGCAGCTTGCGCAGATGCAGGTCCACATGGGCGCGGTAGCGCCGCACTTCGGCCACCGTGGGGCGGGTCACGAGACCGCGCTGCGGCCGTGCATAGCGCGGCCCGGCGCTGACGTAATACGAATTGAACAGTTCGGCGTAGCGCGCGTGAAACACGCAGTAGCCGGGCAAGAAGGGCAGCAGCGCAAAGGTTTCGAAAAACCAGCTGGTGTGGGCCAGGTGCCATTTCGCCGGGCTGGCATCGGCCATGCTCTGCGGCGTCATGTCTTCCGGCTCAAGGCTGGCGCAGAGGTCGAGCGTCAGGGCGCGGGTGGCCATCAGGCGAACAGCGAAGTCACCCGCCGGAAGTGGGGAGGACTTTGCGATGGCATCAGAAGAACAGTCGGGCAACGCTGCAGCAGACATATTTTCAGCCTAAACGCCAGCGCTGACGCTGTCAAAACGCCTGCTGATCAACCCCAGGCCAACACGGGCCAAACCCTCGCGGCGCTGGGGTTTGGCGACACCTGTGTCAAGCCGTCAGTTCGGTTTGGAACACCCGCCCGGCATGTTCGCGCAGGGCGTGAAAAGCGATGCCCGGCCAGCGCTCTTGCAGCACGCGCAACTCCGCGGCGTGGGTGAGCAGGATGGTCGGGGCGTCCACCACGTCGTAGGCGATGCGGTGGGAGTTTTCGTCGATGAAACGCTTGAGCTCGCGTTCGTCGTCGCTGTGGATCCAGCGGGCCACACGATAAGGCGTGGCGCCGAGGCGCGCGGCGACGTTGTACTCCCCGCTCAAGCGGTGCAGTACGACGTCGAACTGCAGCGTACCGATGGCGCCGAGCAAGAGCGGGCCGGTGAAGTGTGGTCGAAACACCTGGATGGCGCCCTCTTCGCCAAGCTGCTGCAGCCCTGTGCGCAACTGTTTGCTGCGCAGCGGATCGGCAATTTCCACCGCCTGGAACAGTTCCGGCGCGAAGAACGGCAACCCGGTGAATTGCAAGGTTTCGCCTTCGGTGAGGGTGTCGCCCAGGCGCAGGGTGCCGTGGTTGGGAATGCCGATGATGTCGCCGGCCCATGCTTCTTCCAGCAATTCACGGCGCTGCGACATGAAGGCGACCACAGTGTTGGGGCGGATCTCCTTGCCGCTGCGCCCCACCTTCAGCCGCATGCCGCGTTCGAAGCGGCCAGAACACACGCGCACGAAGGCGATGCGGTCGCGGTGCGCAGGATCCATATTGGCCTGTACCTTGAACACCAGCCCCGTGAACCTGGACTCGCTCGGCTGCACTAGGCGCTGCATGGCCGCGCGCGAGCCGGGCGGCGGAGCCAGATCGACCAGGGCATCGAGCACTTCACGCACGCCGAAGTTGTTGATGGCCGATCCAAAGAACAGCGGTGACTGCTGCCCAGAGCGAAACGCCGTCATGTCGAAGCCGGGCGTGGCGTCGGCCAGCAGGCTGATTTCTTCCTGCGCCTGCAACTGTTCGGCGCCGAAGCGGGCGGCGAGTTCGGGGTTGTCGAGGCCGTCGATGCAATCGTCATCCGCCCCGACCGCGCGATCTTCGCCGGGACGGAACACGCGCATGCGCTGGGCACGCAGGTCGAGCACGCCGTGGAAATTCTTGCCCATGCCCACCGGCCAGGTGAAGGGAATGGCGTCCATGCCCAGGTGGCGCTCGATCTCGTCCATCAGGTCCAGCGGGGTGCGCACCTCGCGGTCCATCTTGTTGACGAAGGTGATGATGGGCGTGTTGCGCGCGCGGCAGACCTCCAGCAAGCGCAGGGTTTGGGCCTCGACGCCGTTGGCGGCATCGATCACCATCAGCGCCGCGTCCACCGCGGTGAGCACGCGGTAGGTGTCTTCGCTGAAGTCCTGGTGACCGGGCGTATCGAGCAGGTTGACGACACAGTCGCGCCACTCCATCTGCATCACCGAACTCGCCACCGAAATGCCGCGCTGCTTTTCGATCTCCATCCAGTCGGAGGTGGCGTGGCGGCTGGCCTTGCGCGCCTTCACGCTGCCGGCGATTTGAATCGCGCCGGAAAATAGCAACAGCTTTTCCGTCAGCGTGGTCTTGCCGGCGTCGGGGTGGGAAATGATGGCAAACGTCCTTCTCCGCCTGACTTCATCGGTGCTTCGTTCGCTCGACATCTCTTCATTGACCCCGTTATGTACACAGCCATGTACGCATTCCAAAGGTTGCCCATAGCGTTGTGCATATCGGCCTCTGTGCCTACGCCGGACACGCCCGGCGTAGCTGGTGATTTTAAGTTCTAAGGCGCACCGCGCACCTCTCGGCAGATGCCCAGCACTTTGGCGACGGCGGCCTCGGCATGGGGCTGGGTGAGGCAAACCGACGGAAACTGCAGACCATCGAGCCCGTCGAAGCGTTCGACGAGCGGGGTCGGGGGCATGCCATCTGGCATCGGCACCAGCGCGTTCGCCGAAACTTCCAGCCCAACGCCGCTCGCGAGCGCAGGACCGATGGTTCGAAATCCGAGACAAGGTCAACCGGAGAGGGTCTCGCTCATCAACTGCAGCGCGACGCAGGTTCCCGCGAACGGAACACGATCACCGCGAAAACAGGTCATGCGCTTGGGCAGCACGTTGGAGGAGCGTCATGTTGATTAATGAGCGAACTCGGATTTTTGCATTTTGACCAGTGTCTCCAGAACGCGTAGTTCGTTATCTGTGAGACACATTGCAGCAGCAACCCAATCATTCACAACATAATTCAATTCTTCATAATTGAGAGCAGTCATTCTGGCTTTTGCATCCTGAAGGGCTTGTCTGGCTTTCCTGCGCTTGCTGTGCTCAACAATAAATTCCTCGATTGCACTTTCCCCGGCCCCAGGCGGGCAAACACGATCGATGATGCCAAGTTCCTCCAATTCATG
>DAIAZB010000249.1 GCA_027443745.1 Thiomonas sp.
CGCCGCGTCGCCCGGCAAGTTGTGGAATCGTTTCAAGTCCATGCCGAGTCGGCCTTGAGCAGTCGGGATCGGCAACATTATGACGACTTGCTGGTGGTCCTGCGCCAGGCTGAAGGCGATCTGGTGCGCGCGTTCGTTGGCCAGTTCAGCACACTGCTGCAACAAGAAATCCAGGGCAAACCCGCTGCGCATGTCAAGCCGCCCGAGTTGCGACTTGATCAACTCTCCCTGGTGGATGACGCGAGCGTGCAGGAGGACGTGGAGGTCTCGCAGATCATTCGCATGATCGAGTCAGGCGCCGAGTGGGAGATTCGTGATCTCAACGCCCGCATGGAATCATTGCGACAGCGAGATGGCCAACTTCGCGGCCGCGACGCAGAGACGAATCCTTTGCGCCCGGAAGTTTTCGGTCGCTCGCTGCAGCGAGCACTCGGCAGCCTCGATGTCGACCACGAAGCGCGCTTGGCTTTGCTTCGAGCTTTTGGGGTGGCCATGACCAGCGCCTTGAAGGAGACCTACAACACCTACAACGGTCGCCTCGAGGCAGCCCATGTCACGCCCGCACGTTACTCCGTGCGGACATCAGGCACCCGCAGTCCTGTGCAGCCCCAACCGGAGCCGGTTGCGGGCAAGGGCAGCGGGCAAGAGCCCGCTGCGTCCGGCGGTGCCGATGCGATGACGGCAATGGGTGCCGACGGCATCCTGCAACTGCGCGATCTGCAACGCCTGCTCCAGGGCCACGACGCGCCATCCGCTGTGCAAGGAAGACATAATTTTCAGGCCGCACCCTCGCCTGACGAGTCAGCCGGCGGACCTCAATCCACCTTCGGCCAGGCCATGCAGACGGCTATGCTGCGCTCCGCGCTCGAGCGCCTGACCCAGGCCAACCGATTAGGGGTAGGCGAAGGTTTCACGCAATGGTCCGAGCCTGGAGCCGTTGGCGGGCGGCCGGTCAACATCATCGAGCATTATCGGGATGAACTGCAGTCGGCAACCACACGGCCGCTCGAGCGTCTGACCATCGACGTGGTGTCGCTGATGTTCGATCACATTCTTGCTGACCCCCGGTTGTTGCCACGGGTGCGTGCCGCCCTCGGCCGTCTGCAAATTCCGATCCTGCGCCTGGCGCTGAACGATGCCGGTGTGTTCAGCTCGCGTCACCATCCAACTCGACGGCTCATCAACCGCATCGCCAGTTTCAGCGCCGGCTACGTCAACGCCGACGAGGTTGCCGCCAGTGGTTTTCTCGACTGGCTCGACGGCACGGTCGAATCCATCGTCAATGCCGAGAGCGAAGGCGAAGAGGTCTACGCGCAGCAACTCGAGCGCCTGGAGGCCTGGATCGCCCGGCGCGCCGCGGAAACACAGGAAAGCGAACGCGATGCCGTGGAGGCGCTGCGCCGGGCCGAATTCCGCACCGTCCTCGGTTCAGCCCTGAGCCGCCATGTGTCGAGTCTGCTGGCCCATCTCGACATCGACGCCTACCTGAAAGACTTCATGCGCGGCCCGTGGACGGCCGTTCTGGTCGAGTCCGTGTTGCGCCACGGCGAGGACGCCGAACCCACGCGCAATTACAAGCAAGCCGGCAGCGAGCTGCTCTGGAGCGTGCAAGCCAAACAGGGTGAAAACCAGCGCAAGGACTTGTTGCAGCGGCTGCCCGGCCTTGTGCAGAAACTGGAAGAAGGGCTCAGCCTGATCAACTTGTCGCTGGATCAGCGCGCCGCATTTTTCTCCAGCTTGATGCGAACCCATGCCCAAGCGATTCGCGGCGAAGGCATGGCCTCGTCGGGCCAAGCGGCCGACGCCTATTTGCTGCAAAGCGAGTGGGACCGTCTGCTGCATCTGCCGAAGGGACAGGCAGAACTCGGTGCGATCGAACAAGTTCAACTACCCGAGGTCGATCGCGAGCGCGCCGGTTTGATCGATGACCTCGACCTCCAATTGGACCTGTCCACGCCATCCAGCCAGCCGGATGTGGGTCTGGGAGGCGATCCATCCCCGGCCTTGCAGGCCATCGACAGTCCCGGTGCGTTCATTGATTCCTTGGAGGAAGGCCATTGGGTGCACTGGTATTTGCAAGGCCAATGGACGCGGGCGCTGTTGGCTTGGCGTAGCCCCCAAGGGTTATTTTTCATGTTCACCAGCCCTGTGGGCGGCCATGCCCATTCACTCACACGTCGCGCTTTCGAGCGTTTGCTGAAATGCGGTCACATCTTGCCGCTGGAAGACAAGAACCTGATGGACCGGGCGGTCGAAGGTGTATTCAGCGGACTGCGCCAGCGTGCGCTTCAGCCCGCCTGAATCCGATTTGCA
>DAIAZB010000250.1 GCA_027443745.1 Thiomonas sp.
CTGGGCTGATTCCAGCTGCTCGATGAGCCCGGCCAGGTCGGCGTCGACTTGGCCGGCCGCATGCAACTCTTGATGAACGCGGGCCAGTTGGCGCGACGCGCCGGTCTCGTCATCGTCCAGCAGTTGCTCGGCGGCCTGCAGATGCTCGATGAGTTCAGCCGCATGCGCCAGTCTGTGGTGCTCGGCATTCAGCGGCTCCCACTCCTGCACTCGGGGCGCAAGGCGCGCAAGCTCAGCGAGCTGCATGGCCAGCTGCTCACGACGGTCTTGCACACGGCCAGCATCCGCACGGGCCGCCTCCAACCGCTCGCTCAGGTCTTTCCATTGACGCCATGCTGTCGCGCAATCCTGGGCAGGTGCAGACGCCAGGGCATAGGCGTCGAGCAGTTCGCGCGCGGCGCCGCTGCGAGCCAGGCTTTGCCAGGCGTGTTGACCGTGGATGTCGACCAACATCGCCCCGGCTGCACGCAACTGTGTGAGCGTGGCGGGACTGCCGTTGATGTAGCCCCGCGATCGGCCCTGGGCATCGATCACGCGGCGCAACAGCACGCCGTCCTGAGGTTCGAAACCTTGCTCATGCATCCAGCCGGCCAACTCCGGAATGGCGTCGAACTCGGCGCTGATCTCGGCGCGGCTGCTGCCAGGGTGCAGCACCGAGGCATCGCCCCGCTCGCCCAGGGCCAGCTTGAGCGCGTCGATCAGGATGGACTTGCCGGCACCGGTCTCGCCCGTGAGTACGGTGAAGCCGGCACCGAGTTCGAGTTCCAGTTCGGCGACCAGCACGAAATCGCGGATGTACAGACGGCGCAGCATCGAAGTGATCAGCCAGCCGCGGACGCAGCCATGCAGCGGGGCACGGCAGAGGCCGCGCAAAGTCGTGAGAGGCGGCAATGCATACGCTAGCCCTCGGCACCGAGGATTTCATGCCAGTGCAGCTTCTTGCGCAACGTGGCGAAATAGCTCCAGCCCGGCGGGTGCAGGAATATGGCGCGGTGCGGCGCGGTGCGTAAGCTGATGCGGTCGCCGCCGAGCAGATCGGCGAAGTGCTGCATGTCGAAATTCACGCCCACGTCCTTCGGCGACATCACCTCGATGTCAATGCGCACATGCTCGGGCAGCACGATCGGCCGATTCGACAGGGTGTGCGCGGCAATGGGCACGAGGACCAGCCCGGGAAGACTGGGATGCAGGATGGGCCCGCCGGCCGACATGGCGTAGGCGGTGGACCCGGTTGGTGTGGCGACGATGAGCCCGTCGGCGCGCTGCACGGACATGAACCGTCCGTCCACGTCCACGCGCAACTCGACCAGACCGGCGGCGCCGCTGCGGTTGACCACCACGTCATTGATGGCGATGCCGACGAAGATGCGCTCGCCGCCACGCATGATCTCACCGGTGAGCATGGCGCGATATTCGCGTTCGAAATGCCCCGCCAGCATCGACGTCAGCGCCTGGCGCCAGTCGGGCTCGGCGATATCGGTGATGAAGCCGAGCCGGCCGGAATTGATGCCCATCAGCGGGACGCCGTACGGCGCGAGTTGGCGTGCAGCGCCCAGCATGGTTCCATCGCCGCCCACCACCACCGCGACCCAGTCGCCAGCCGCTGCGCGGAGACCCACTTCTGCCAGACTGAGTTCGGCATAACCGGGAAGATCGCCATGCTGCGCCGTTTGCCGCTCGACCATGACTTCGACCCCGTTCTCCGACAGCCATGCACCCATTTCCGCCAACGTACGGCTGACGCCAACGGCCTGATACTTGCCGATCAGAATGGCCTGTTGGAATGCGGAAAAGGGCATGAGCGCAGTATCGAGCCGTGGGAGCCGAGGGGTGGCAATCGTGCAAAACAGCAGAGTGCCGTGCTGGCGGTTGAATTACAGCACAGCACAGCCCTAGCGGGCGCCTGGAGGGTATGTCAGTTGCATGCCTGGCTGCGCTCCTAAAATCGGGGTGCCATGGATCAACGTGCCCAAGTCTTGCTCAAGACCCTGATCGAGCGCTATATCGCCGACGGCCAGCCGGTGGGGTCGCGCACCTTGTCGCGCGCCTCCGGGCTGGAGTTGTCGGCCGCAACCATTCGCAATGTGATGTCGGACCTCGAGGACATGGGCCTCATCACCAGTCCGCACACCTCGGCCGGGCGCGTCCCCACGCCGCGCGGCTACCGTCTGTTCGTCGACACCATGCTCACGGCCCGTCCCGTATCGGCTGCCGAGGAACTGGAGCAGAGTTTCAAGACACAACTCGCCACCGTGGAGCCGCAGAAAGTCATCGTGCAAGCGGCGCAACTGCTCTCGAACCTGTCACATTTCGTCGGCGTGGTGATGAGCCCGAGGCGC
>DAIAZB010000251.1 GCA_027443745.1 Thiomonas sp.
GAGACGTTCAGTCTGATCCCGCCGTTCTATACGGCCGGCGGACGCAGGATACGGATCGGGCACAAGGTGTTCATCAACCAGTGCTGCACCATCTACGACATGGGCGGGGTGGACATCGGCGACCTGGTCATGATCGGGCCGAACGTGAGCATCATCACCGCCGGCCACGCGCTGGAGCCGTCGCAGCGGCGTGCGTACATCGAGGCGAAACCAATCATCATCCAAAGGAACGTCTGGATCGCCACTGGCGCGACGATTCTTGGCGGCGTCACCATCGGAGAGAACGCCGTGGTCGGAGCCGGCGCGGTGGTCACCAAGGACGTTCCACCCCACACCTTCGTGGCGGGCGTGCCAGCAACCGTCATTCGCTCCCTGGAACAAGTCGACGCCGACCAAGCTCGCTAGCCACGCTTGGGTAATTGCGCCTCTCGCCTCGATCTATTCTGCGCGGCAGTTGCGGCCAGGGCTCTTGGATTCGAACGTGGGTTTGATTCGGCTCGGGGGTGCTGCGCGGTTTGCGTTGAAGCCACGGGATTCAGAATGATGCCTCGTCGTCCGTGGCATCGACGGCTTGCGTGGTGACAACGGCTTGGCGCTTGACGGAGGTCTCTGATGCATCGCGATCCGCCTTCGCGTAGGGTTTGAGCAAAGCGACGAGTTGAGCGTAGATGCGCGGGCTGCCAGTGACGAGTTCTTCGCGGTGGAGAAAGTCGGATTCGCCCGTGAAGTTGCCCACCAGTCCGCCGGCTTCCGTGACCAGTAGCGAGCCCGCAGCGACGTCCCAGGGCTTGAGGCCGATTTCGAAAAAGCCGTCATAGCGGCCCGCTGCGACATAGGCCAGATCAATGGCTGCCGCCCCAGGGCGGCGCAGGCCGACGCAGCGCTCGGCCACCTTTTTGAACATCTCCAGGTAGGTGTCGAGGTCGTCGCCCTTGCGGAAGGGAAAGCCGGTACCGATGAGGGCATCGTCCAGCCGCGTGCGCTTGGACACGCGCAGGCGACGGTTGTTGAGAAAGGCACCACCACCGCGGCTGGCGGTGAACAGTTCGTCGCGGGAGGGGTCGTACACCACGCCGTGCTGCACCACACCGTGGTGGGCGAGGGCGATGGACACGGCGTACACCGGCATGCCGTGAATGAAATTGGTGGTGCCGTCCAGCGGGTCGATGATCCATTGGTGGTCGGAATCGGCGCGGCCGTGGGCGGTGCCGGTTTCCTCGCCGAGGATGCCGTGCTGCGGAAAAGCCTTGAGCAGGATCTCGATGATGGCCTGCTCGCTGGCGCGGTCGACTTCGGTGACGAAATCTCGTGCCGACTTTTGCGTCACACGCAGCAGGTCGAGGTCGAGGCTGGCGCGGTTGATGATTTTGCCGGCTTCGCGTGCGGCGCGAACGGCAACATTGATCATGGGGTGCATGGTGGCGGCGAAGGACGCGACAATGGCGTCTCGAAAGAAAAGCTTGGGTGGATGTGAAAGAACGAATGCAGACGCATGATTTTATCGGAGGGGGTGTGCCCGCCACGCCGGATGCTTCAGGCTGTGGCGCGCAGCCGCTGTTCGTGCTGGTGAACACCAGCCACCCAGGCAATGTGGGCGCGGCAGCGCGTGCAGTCAAGACCATGGGTTTCACGCAACTGGCGCTGGTGGCGCCGCGCTATGCCGATGTCTTGCAGCAGCCCGAAGCCCTTGCGTTCGCCAGCGGCGCCGACGACGTGCTCGCTGCCACGCGCATCTGCCCCGACTTGATGGCCGCCGCAGGCGATTGCGGCGTGCTGGTGGCGCTGTCGTCGCGGGTGCGCGATTTCGGCCCGCCGCTGCGCAGCCCGGAATGGCTGCCGGAGCTGGCGCGCACCGCCGCCGCGCAAGGCCGGCGTGTGGGCTTCGTGTTCGGTAGCGAGCGCTATGGCCTGGACAACGACACGGTCTATCGCTGCGACGCCTTGCTGAGCCTGCCGGCCTATTCCAAGTACGCCTCGCTCAATCTGGCGCAGGCAGTGCAGATCGTGGCCTGGGAGTGGCGCAAGGCCATCGGCGTTTTCAGCCTGCCACCAGGGCCTTTGGTCGAAAAGGCGGCCACGCAGGCTGAGGTGCAAGGGCTGTTGGACCATGCCGAGCGGGCCTTGGTGGCACTGGGATATCTCGACCCGCATGCGCCAAAAAAACTGCTGCCCAGGCTGGCGCGGCTGGCCACGCGGGCTCAGCTCACGCAGCAGGAAGTGCACATCCTGCGCGGCATCTGCAAGGC
>DAIAZB010000252.1 GCA_027443745.1 Thiomonas sp.
TCAAGGACACAAGGGGAGCACTGAGGAGACAGCCCATAGGGGTTGCGGTCCACCGCAAAATCCCCAAGCCATCAGCGGCCATATGCTGAACAAGGCGCCCGAACCCGTGGTTCAGGCGCCTTTTCTTTTCCACGCACCGCAGCGGTGCGCCCCCATCCTCGCCCATGGCGACGGCCTGTTGACCTGAACTTTGGCTCCGGACGTTGTGGACTCCTTCGTGGGCACGGCAGGCGGATCCCAGCCTGTGCCCTGCTCTCTGCCCCCTGCCACCGGCCTTGTCCTTGTAGAAGAGCTCAGCCCGATCCGGGGGAACTTCCGTAACCATGCCGCCGCTCCAGCCGCGGGGCTCTGAAGCCCAGCGCTCCCTGACACTCTGGCCGCCTTTCTCGGCCCCTTCCTCGGCGCACTCGCCATGTCGCATGTCGAACCGGGCGATTTCCGCAAAGCGCGCCCCTTCGTCCTCCCCACCATGTCGATCTGCACCCTCCGGCACAAGGACCAGGGCATCATCACCAAGCGCATCAGAGGGTCTACCGAGGCGGTTCTTGACGCCATCGGCGGCTGGGTCATTGCTGTCGATGATGGGCTTTTCGACCTCGAGACGGGTGCTGTCCCGATGATCCTGGTCGTGCCAGATTTCAGCTCATGCACTCCGCATCCGGCGGGATGTCTCCCAGCCTGATTGTTCGCGGTGATGTTTCACGTGAAACATCACCGCGAGCAAGGCATCCGGGACCTACAATCGGGCACTCATTTTCAAGAGCCCATGGACTTCCCTGAAATTTTCGATGTGATCGTCGTTGGCGGCGGGCATGCCGGCACTGAAGCGGCGCTGGCCGCTGCGCGCATGGGCGCGGCAACCTTATTGCTGACACACAACATTGAAACCCTTGGTCAGATGTCGTGCAATCCGTCCATAGGTGGCATCGGCAAAGGCCATCTGGTGAAGGAAGTCGACGCGCTCGGTGGCGCCATGGCGGCTGCAACCGATGTGGCCGGGATCCAGTTTCGCATTCTCAACGAGAGCAAAGGCCCGGCGGTTCGAGCGACGCGTGCCCAGGCGGATCGCGTGCTGTACAAAGCCGCCATCCGCCATCGACTCGAAAATCAAGCCCGTCTTTGGCTATTCCAACAAGCCGTCGATGATTTGTTGATGGAGTCGACAGGGCGTGGAGAACGCGTTGTTGGAGCCGTCACCCAAAGCGGCATCCGCTTCCGTGCGCGTAGCGTGGTGCTTACAGCCGGCACCTTCCTCGACGGCAAAATCCATATTGGCCTGGAGCATTATGCAGCCGGTCGGGCAGGCGAACCGCCCGCCATGTCCCTCGCGCAGCGCTTACGCGAGTTGAACCTACCCCGAGGGCGCCTCAAAACCGGGACGCCGCCGCGCATCGATGGTCGAAGCATCGACTTTTCCAAGATGGAAGAGCAGCCCGGCGACCGGCACCCTGTTCCAGTGTTCAGCTTCCTTGGGAGCGCGCAGCAACATCCCGCACAAGTCTCCTGCTGGATCACGCAGACCAATGCGCGCACCCACGACGTCATTCGCGGCGGACTCGACCGCAGTCCGATGTACACCGGCGTGATCGAAGGCATCGGACCGCGCTATTGCCCCAGTATCGAGGACAAGATACATCGCTTCGCCAGCAAAGACGCCCACCAGATCTTCCTGGAGCCCGAGGGCCTGAGCACTCACGAGTTCTACCCGAACGGCATCTCCACCAGCCTTCCGTTCGACGTGCAACTCGACCTGGTGCACAGCATTGCGGGCCTGGAGCAAGCGCACCTGCTGCGTCCGGGATATGCCATCGAGTACGACTATTTCGATCCCCGCGGGCTGAAAACCTCCCTGCAGACGCAAGCCATCGACGGTCTCTTTTTTGCCGGGCAGATCAATGGCACCACCGGCTACGAGGAGGCTGCCGCCCAGGGCCTGCTGGCCGGTGCCAACGCCGCGCTGCTGGTCCAGGGGCGCGAGCCCTGGTGTCCGGCGCGCGATCAGGCTTATCTCGGTGTGCTGGTCGACGACCTCATCACCAAGGGAGTGAGCGAGCCTTACCGCATGTTCACCAGTCGCGCCGAATATCGCTTGAGCCTACGCGAGGACAACGCCGACCTGCGTCTGACCGAAGTCGGGCGTCATCTCGGTCTGGTGGACGATGCCCGCTGGGATGCGTTCTGCCGCAAACGCGACGCCATCGAGCGTGAACGCCAACGCCTGCGCTCGACCTGGGTGCAGCCCGAAACCCTACCCCCCGCACAAGCGCGGCAACTCATCGGTCAGGCGATCGAGCGCGAATACCGGCTCGAAGACTTGCTGCGCCGACCGGAAGTCGACTACTCCCGACTGGTCAGTGCGCTCGAGGGTCGTTTCGCCGCGCCGCAAGCCTTGCAGCTCGCAGAGGCCGAACAGGTGCAAATTGCCGTGAAATACGCTGGCTACATCGACCGGCAACAGCAAGATGTGCAGCGAGCAGCGGCGTACGAGCATCAACCCTTGCCGACCGATCTCGACTACGACGCCGTATCCGGCCTGTCCATCGAAGTGCGGCAGAAACTGGGGCGCGCGCGGCCACAAACCCTGGGCCAGGCTTCGCGCATTTCGGGCGTGACTCCAGCCGCCGTCTCGCTTTTACTGGTGCACTTGCGCAAACACCGGTTGCGTCCCTCGGCCGCACCGCCACAAGCCGCTTGAACGGCCATTGCCCATGCAACGTCTCCATGCAAGCCCTGCCCAAGACCACGCCTTGACCGTCCGCGGCCAGGCCGAGGACATCAACGCAGCTCGAGGGCTGCAACGCCCCGGTGGGAGTGCCAGCGCATCCGAGCGACTCGACCAACTGCTGCTCAAGCTGCAACTGCCGGCCACCTCCACGCAGCGCGCACAACTGCTGGCCTACCTGGAGTTGCTCGAACGCTGGAATCGGGTCTACAACCTCACCGCGGTGCGCGAACCGCAGCAGATGTTCACACTGCACTTGGCGGATTGCCTCGCCCTCGTACCGATCCTGGCGGCACGCGCGCCACAGCGCTTGCTGGATGTCGGCTCCGGTGGCGGCTTGCCCGGGCTGGTGCTGGCCATCATGCGGCCCGAGATGGTGGTCGTGCTGAACGACGCCGTACAAAAAAAATGCGCATTCATGCAGCAGGCGGCTGCCGAGTTGCGCTTGCCCCGGGCCCATGTGGCGCATGGCCGGGTGGAGCGCCTGACACAAGCCCCTTTCGACTGCATCACCAGTCGGGCGTTCAGTGATCTCGGCACCCTGATCCAGCTCACCCAGCCCTTGCTGGCCGAGGGCGGCTGCTGGGCCGCGATGAAGGGTCACACGCCGCAAGCCGAATTGACTGCTCTACCGACGGAAATCGACGCCCATGTGGAGACCCTGAACGTGCCCGATCTGGACGCACAACGCTGCGTGGTGTTGATGCTGCGACGCAGCAATTCCATCACTTCCGATGCCGTGCAAGGACCGTAAGGACGACCCATGGCCTCGGTCTTTTGCGTCGCCAACCAGAAGGGCGGGGTCGGCAAGACCACCACCTGTGTCAATCTTGCCGCCGGGCTGGCCCAGGTCGGCCAGCGCGTGCTGCTGGTCGACCTCGATCCGCAGGGTAACGCAACCATGGGCTCGGGCATCGACAAGCGCGGCCTTACACCGAGCGTCTACCAGGTACTGCTGGGCATGACCGCTGTGGCCGAAGTCCGCCGCCACAGTGACAAGGCCGGCTACGACGTGCTCGGAGCCAACCGCGAATTGGCGGGCGCCGAAGTCGAACTGGTGGACTTGGATCGGCGCGAACACCGCCTGAAAGACCTGCTCAGGCCGATCATGCCGGACTACGACTTCATCCTCATCGACACGCCGCCTTCGCTCGGTCTGCTCACCCTCAACGGATTGTGTGCCGCGCAGGGCGTGATCGTGCCCATGCAATGCGAGTATTTTGCACTCGAAGGCCTGTCGGATCTGGTCAACACCGTGCGACAGGTACATGCCAAGTTCAATCCTGAACTCGTGCTCATCGGTCTGCTGCGGGTGATGTTCGATCCGCGCATCACCTTGCAGCAGCAGGTCAGCGAGCAGCTCAAGACCCATTTCGGTGCCAAGGTGTTCGACAGTGTCATCCCGCGCAACGTACGTCTGGCCGAGGCGCCGAGCTATGGCCAGCCCGGCGTGGTGTTCGACAAGTCCAGCCGGGGCGCGGTCGCCTATCTCGACTTCGCGCAGGAAATGGTGCGTCGCGTGCGTACGCCGGCCACCGCGGCCGTTGCCTGAAATCATGGCCACGCCGACGGTTTTGCAGCTGCCCGGTTGGCAAGGCTCGGAGGCCGAGCATTGGCAAAGCCGCTGGGAAGACGTGCACGGTGATCTGCGCGTGCAGCAACATGATTGGGACACCCCACTGCGCGGCGACTGGATCTGCCAGCTCGAGGCCGCCGTCAATCAAGCCCCGGCGCCCGTGCTGCTGGTTGCACACAGCCTGGGCTGCCATCTCGTCGCCGGCTGGGCCGCCGCCAGTCCGCTTTTTGGCACGACTGGCGATCCACGCGCAGGGCCGGTGCTCGCCGCCTTGCTGGTGGCGCCGCCCGACTTGACCCGCCCCGACTTGCCGCCCGCCCTGCATCGCTGGGCTGGTCACCCGCTGCGGCGCTTGCCGTTTCCAGCGCATCTGCTGAGCAGCAACGACGACCCGTTTTGCAGCGCCCAGGCCGCGGCATGCATGGCCGCCGCCTGGGGCGCCCGCCACACGGATCTCGGCGCACTCGGGCATATCAACAGCGCCAGCGGCCTGGGCGACTGGCCGCAAGGCCGCGCCTGGCTGCAGGAACTGACCGCTGCGGCCCTGGCGACGAATGCCGACCGTTCGGTGGCACCACAAGCTGCATCTCCCTTCCCAGCACCAACCCCTCCATGAGCGCGAATCCCTCCACTCCACCGCCGGCTTCCGGCAAAAAACGCAAAGGCCTGGGTCTGGGCCTTGAAGCCCTGCTCGGTGCGCAAGGGGCCGATATCGCCCCCGCCGGCAGCCCCTCCAGCCTTCCGCTGGAGGTTCTGGAGCCCGGCAAATACCAGCCGCGCACCCGCATGGACGAGGGCGCGCTGTACGAACTGGCCGAGAGCATCAAGGCCCAGGGCGTGATGCAGCCCATCCTGGTACGTCCGCTGGGCGAAGGACGCTACGAGATCATTGCCGGCGAACGCCGCACCCGCGCTGCACGTCTGGCCGGACTGGACGTGGTGCCGGTTCTGGTCCGCGAGGTCCCCGACCAGACCGCGCTGGCCATGGCCTTGATCGAGAACATCCAGCGTGAAGACTTGAACCCGCTAGAAGAGGCCCAGGGCATTCAGCGTCTGATCGCCGAGTTCCGCTTCACCCACGAGCAGGCGGCGCAAGCTGTGGGGCGCTCGCGCGCAGCGGTGAGCAATCTGCTGCGCCTCATCAACCTTGCCCAACCGGTGCAGGCCATGCTGCTGGCCGGTGACCTGGACATGGGCCACGCCCGCGCCCTGCTGGCGTTGGACGGTGCCGCCCAGGTGCAGGTGGCGCAACAAGTGCACGCCAAGCGCCTGTCGGTGCGCGAAACCGAGCGCCTGTGCGCCCGTGCCACGCAACAGGGCAGCGTCGCCAAACCACGCTCCGCCACCGCACCCGACCGCGATGCTCGCGAACTGCAACGCATCGAAACCGAATTGGCCGAGCATCTGGCCGCGCCGGTGCGCATCCGCGTCAAGGGCAGCGGCGCCGCCTTGCGCGGCGACATCAGCCTGGGCTTTCACTCGCTCGATGAGCTCAACGGCCTCATCGCCTTGCTGCGCCCCACCGCCTGAGACGCACCCGTTAGCCGCCGGTCCCCCTGCGCCCATGCTGATGAAGGGAATGCGAGCGCGCGTCTGCATGCTCGCGGGAGCGCCGCGGCCGCGTCCCCCGAACGGGCGATGGCGACCCGGCAGCTCGCCCCTACACTGCAACTCCACCCGCTTGATTTGCCTTGGGGCTTACCGTGGAGCGCGTCATCATGGGGCTTGGGTCATCACCAGCGAGCCGCAAGGACGGCAGACCGCGCATCTGGCAGCTGCTTGTGCTGTCCGGGCTTGGCCTGGGGCTGGCGGCCACATTGCTCGCGCAAGCTCTTGCGTCCGCGCCTTCGGCGCCGCGGGCCCCGACCGCCCCCAACCCCCAGGTCAATCCCGAGTCCGCCACGCCGCACAACGGCACAGCGGTCGTGCCCAAGCTCAACACGCCCGTGGCGACCGCCACGACACCAGCCGTTTTGCTGCCCCGTGTGCCGCTGCCACGGCGCGCAGCCCGAACCGAAGCTGGCCTGCGTTTCGGCGCCTGGCAGCAGGCAGGGGCCAAGCTTGAAGCCGCGCAGGTCGCCCAGTTGCCGGACCGCCTGTTCCGGCGTTCAGCGCACAACAATCTCGGTGTCAGCCGGCATCCCGTCTGGGTGCGGCTGCGGCTGGAAGCTGCGGCATCGGCACCCGGGCTCTTCATC
>DAIAZB010000253.1 GCA_027443745.1 Thiomonas sp.
CCGCGCAGCGTTGCTGTCACAAAAGCCGCTCGGACGGTTCGACCGCTCGCTGCTGCCGACACCAGCCGAGTACTACGCCCGTGAGCTTGGCGCGCTCAAGGGAGCAGGCCCGTGGAAAACCGCGCTGTGTCCATTCCATGAGGACACGACGCCGAGCCTGAGCATAAAGCTGGAGACCGGCGCCTGGCATTGCTTCGCATGCGGCGAAGGTGGCGGCGATGTGCTTGCCTTTCAGCGCCGCAAGACCGGCCAGAGCTTTATCGAAGCCTGCAAATCGCTCGGGTGCTGGGTCGCTGGGGATCAACCATGAATGCCGTTCTGGATGTCACAGAGACCCCGCAGCAAGGCGCACGCAGATTGTCGGCACCAGCACTACGCGACGGCTTCAAGCCCGAAGCCCTGCACGAATACACCAGCGCCAGCGGGGAACCGCTTTACTGGCGCATTCGTGCGAGACATGCAGATGGCCGGAAGTGGATAAGGCCGATGTATCAAGGCGATGGTGGCGCTTTCGTCATGGGTGAACCGCCGTTTGCACCAGGCGCGAAGCCCCTCTATAGGCTGCACGATCTGGCGCTGCATCCCGATGCAGTGGTGATTGTGGTGGAGGGTGAGAAGGCCGCCGATGCACTCGCGCACAAGCTCCACCTGCAATCCACCACATCCGGCGCGGCAGATTCATGCGCAGGTGCCGACTGGCAGCCCCTTGCAGGCCGTAGCGTGTTGATCTGGCCGGACAACGACGCCCCCGGCGCGAAGTATGCGCAGGCCGTGGCCGACAAGCTCCAAGGCATCGCCGCCGAGGTTCGCATCATCGACGCTGCGGCGCTCGGATTGCCCCCGAAAGGCGATGCCGTGGAATGGATCGAGGCGCACCCCGGCGCCACCGCCGACGACGTGCTGGCGCTGGCTGTGGTGCAGGCCGAGGAACCGGCGGACGCTTGGCCCGAGCCGCAACCGCTGCCCGAAGGCTTACCACCTGTTGACCCATTCGACGCGGCGCTGCTGCCCGATTCGATCCGCGCCTGGGTGATGGACATTGCCGACCGCGTGAGTTGTCCACCCGACTATGTGGCGGTTCCGGCCATGCTCGCCTTGTCCTGCGCCCTGGGCCGCAAGGTAGCCATACGCCCCCAGCGCAAAGCCGACTGGACAGTGATTGCAAATCTGTGGGGCTTGGTGATCGGCAGGCCCGGCATGATGAAAAGCCCGGCCATGTCGCAGGCCACGGCACCACTCAAGCGCCTGGCTGCACGCGCGCAGGATGAATACACGGCGGCGCTGGCCGCCTGGAAGCAAGCCGACAAACTGCGCGAGCTTCAAGCCGACGCTGGCGAGAAAAAGGCCCGCAACGAACTTGCCAAGAATCCGCGAGCGGATGTGTCGCACCTGATCGACGGCGGCGCAGGTGAGCCGGAACCATCGTTGCGGCGCTACACCACGGCAAACGCCACGCCCGAAGCCCTGGGTGAGTTGCTCCGGCAAAACCCGCAAGGCTTGATGCTGGAGCGCGACGAGATCATGGGCCTGTTGCGTGATCTTGACCGCGAGGACAAGGCCGACCACCGCGCCTTTTTGCTGGAAGCCTGGGATGGCAACGGCTCGTTCACATTCGACCGTATCGGCAGAGGCTTCAATCTGCACATCCCGGCCATGTGTTTGTCTGTTGTCGGCACCACCCAGCCCAGCCGGATGCTCCACTACATGGGCGATGCGCTCCACGGTGGCGCAGGCGACGATGGACTGGTGCAGCGGTTCAGCATGATGATCTGGCCGGATGCGACCGGCACCTGGCGCAATGTTGACCGCTGGCCCGATGGTGAGGCCAAGAAAGCCGCCTGGGACGTGTTCGACCGACTGGACACGCTCAAGGCCAGTGATGTGCTGGCGGAGCAGGACAACGACCTGAATGGCAACCCCGAAGGCGTGCCGTACCTGCGCCTGGACGACAACGCCCTGACCTTGTTTGTGGAGTGGCGCACCACGCTGGAAGCCCGCACGCGCAGTGGCGACCTTCACCCCGCTGTCGAGAGTCACCTCTCCAAGTACCGCTCGCTGGTTCCAGCACTGGCGCTGATCTGCCACCTAGCCGACTACGGCACCGGGCCAGTGACCGAGGCGGCGATGCTGCGCGCTCTCGGCTGGGCCGTCTATCTGGAGTCTCACGCGATGCGCGTTTACGGCGGCGCTGTGTCCCCTGAGGTGGATGTAGCGCGTGCAGTCCTGCGCCGCATCAAGCGTGGTGATCTTTCCCGAGATGGTTTCAGTAGCCGGGATGTGTGGAGGCCGGGCTGGGCTGGACTTGCCGACAGTGATCTGGTGAGCGCGGCACTGGCATATCTGGTGGATGTGGATTGGTTGAAAGCCAAGACCGTGAAAACCGATGGACGCCCGGCAACGCTCTACACCGTCAATCCGAGGGGCAAGCTATGAGCAACGTCTACCTGGAAAAGCTGCGCTCAATTTCTGGGAAGCCCCCGGTACGGGAACTGCCAAAACTGCCAAAAGGGGCTTATGGCAGTTTTGGCAGTACCGCCACCAGTCGCATTCCAGAAAACGGGGCTGCAAACGACGCTGCTGGCCGTCAGCTACCCGGAGTGCTGCACATCGCCGCCGACCCGTTAGACGCAGCCGACTTCGGCCTGGAGTGCATCACGTACATGCACCAGCAAGGCATCGTTGCCGAGCTGGTAGGCGATGCGATCCGACTGCACGGACTGGACGCGGCAAGCCCCGCCGCAGCCGATGAAGCCGACGCCCTGCTAGTTCTGCATGCCGATGATTTACGGGCGGCGCTACGGGCGCAACAAGGGGCACGGCAGGCGATCCACACGGCTGCGGGCACCGGAGACCGCTATGAGTGAGCTGAGCTTTGCTCAGATGGTGCAAATCTGGGAGCTTCGCGCACGCGGTATGAACGCCGAAGCCATAGCTATGCGCCTGGGCTTGACCGTCGAGGACGTGCAGAGCGTGCTGAACCCACCCCCGAAGGCCACGCCATGACCGCAACCAAAGCCCTGCAAGTGGTTGAGATGCCAGATAGAACGCGCCACCCCTCCCCCCCGCTGGCCACCAGTGCGGACGTGCGCAGGGAACTGGCGACGTTGTACCGGGAAGCGCGCAACCAACGGCTTGACGTAGGCGACG
>DAIAZB010000254.1 GCA_027443745.1 Thiomonas sp.
GGCTTCACCAGCCTGCTGGCGGTGGTCGCGCCCAACCTGCCGTGCAAGCCCAACACCATGATGTTCAACAAGGTGACGATCAAGGGCGCGAAGCAGGCGGTGCAGATGTTCGGCCCGGCGCAGCGCGGCGTCGCCATGGCAGTGGCCGACTGCGTGGAAGACGGCACGATTCCGATGGACGAGGCCGACGACGTGTTCATCTGCGTCGGTGTGTTCATCCACTGGGAGGCTGCGGACGACACCAAGATCCAGGACTTCAACTACCAGGCGGTGAAGGAGTCGATCAAGCGTGCCGTGGCCGGCGAGCCGCGCGCTGCCACCGTGGTGGCGAAAAAGGGCAGTGCCGGCCACCCGTTCGCAGCGCATATCTGACAAGGCGACTCGGTCCGTGCCTGCGCCGGAGTTGCAGGGCCGCGGCCAGTGTCGGCTGCTCCGGTTGCTCCTGCTGCACCCGCGCGGGGCGAAGTCCACTGGCGGGCATGCGGTGGTCTTCAGCCACCGTTGGCATGACGCCGCAACGCGTCGGCGCCCAGCCGGCCGTCGTGCAGGGCCGAGGCCAGGAGCACACCATGTGCACCCGCTTGCGCCAGCGCAGCGAGATCGTGCGCGTCGCGCACACCGCCCGCGGCGTACACGCGGCGCGCGGGCGTCTGCGCCAGACGTTCCCGCAGCGCGCGCACGCCCCGCAGATCGGGGCCGGCGTCGCTGCCGACGCGGTCCAGCGTCATGGCGATGATGTCGTCGGGCCACTGCGCCGTCTGCTGCAACAGGTCCGGCGGACCGAGCAGTTGCCCGGCGCGCGAATCGAGCGACAGCACCCAGCGGCGCTGCGGGGACCGGGCCGAGGTGTGGGCCTGGTCGGACGCCTCGGTGGCGGCATCTGCGTGCCTGCTCGGCAGCGTGCGCAGGCTCTCGCTGCCGAGCACCGTGAGCGTCGCCGCATCGTCCGCAGCGGGCAGCGCATGCAGGCCGCTGTCGAGCCACAACTCCACGCCGGGGTGGCGTTGGCGGATGGCGGCCAGGGTCGCGGCGTGATGGCCCTGGCCGGTGATGGCATCGAGATCGGCGATGTACAGCTGCCTGAACGGGTGCAGCGCCAGCAGGCCATCGGCCACGCGCAGCGCGTCGCTGCTGCCCGCCGCCAGCGCACTGTGCAGCGGCTTGTAGTGCGCGCGCTGGCCCAGCCGTGCATGCACCACCTGGCCTTGCATCAGGTCGATCACCGGAATCAATTGAAGGGGCATGGGCATGAAGATTTTGGTTCTTGAGTACGTCACCGGCGGCGGCCTGGCCGGCGAGCCGCTGCCACCCATTCTGGCGGATGCCGAGGTCATGCGCCAGGCCCAGTTGCGCGACCTCGCCGCGGTGGCGGGGGTCGATCTGCTCACCATGCTCGATGCCCGGCTGTCCTGCGAGGCGCCGCTCGGCACGCGGGTGCAGCGCGTGGGCCAGGAACCCGGAGCCTTCGATGCTGCGTGGCACAGCGCCCTGCTGGAGGCCGACGCCGTGTGGCTCACCGCGCCCGAGACCGATGGCCTGCTCGAAACCCTGAGCCGCCGCGTGCTCGCCGCGGGCCGTCGCCTGCTGGGCTGCACCCCGGAGGCCGTGCGCATCGCCGCCAGCAAGCGCGCCACGGCCGCGCTGCTCAACCGGGCTGGCATCGCCAGCGTGCCCGCCCATGCCAGCGCCGCAGCCATGGACAACGGCCCGGTGGTGGTCAAGCCCGACGACGGCGCGGGCTGCCAGTTCACCCACTGCTTCGCTCGCATGGACGAAGCGCAGCAATGGGGCGAGACCGTGCTTGGCGCGCGCGCCATCTACCAGCCTTGGGTGCGCGGCGAGGCCCTCTCGCTGGCGCTGCTGTGCGCCGAAGGCCAGTCCAGCCTGCTGAGCGTGAACCGCCAGCAGGTGTCGTTGCGCGACGGCGCATTCAGCTTCGATGGCGTCGGCGTCGGCGCCGTGGCCGATGCCGACGGCCGCTACGCCCAACTGGCCGCGCGCATCGCCCGGGCCATGCCGGGGTTGTGGGGCCATGTCGGGGTG
>DAIAZB010000255.1 GCA_027443745.1 Thiomonas sp.
CGCGCGGTCACCGCGGTGGGGCCGATCAGGAAGCCGTGGCCGCGACGCGATGCGCTGGAGAACACGATGTCCTGGTTCGGCTGGGCGTTCGCGAAGGCCTCGACCAGCGCCGGCGCGAGGTTGCGTGCCTCGTCGCGGGCGAACAGGTGCTCCTGGCCCTGCGGCGTGGCGAAGTGGATCTGCTCCAGCCACTTGGCAAGGGCGTCACGGTCGAGCTTGATCGGCTGGGAATTGGGCTTCGCCCCGGTTTCCTCGGGCACGATGCGCACGAAGGAGAAGTGACTGACCTGCCAGGTGGTCTGCCCGCTGGGGGCACCTTCACTGGCATGCGCAGTACCGAGAAGTCCGTCGAACATCCCGGCCTGCGCCGGTTGTTGCGCGAGCACGGCGGCCGCGCCCAGGGTGGCCAGCGCCACGAGGTGATGGGCGCGCGCTTTGAACGTCATGGTGAGAGTCTCCTGGAGATAATCGATGCGCGCCTGATCACGCGGCGCGGTGCATTCGATGCTAGCAGGCCGCGGGCCGTCTTGGAGACCGGACGGCGCGCCTTGAAAGGCCCGGAAACAAAAAGGAAAAAAGGCCGGCATGGATCATCGCGAACATGCCGGCCCAAGAGCCAACCAGATCATCGAACCCAACCCTGGAAAACTGTTCGACGCATCTCCACGCTCTCGTCAAAAACACAACTCTGGCGGGAATCCGGCGTCGTCCCCACGCCACCGGATTCCGGTACTGCCTTGCAGAAGATTTAGAACCAGGCCTCGACCTGCAGACCGATGCTGTTGCCGCTGGTCGAACCGGCGACACCCGTGGTGCTGTAGCCGGGCAGACCGTTGTCGCCGTTGTATCCGGAGTTGGCCGGATCCAGCGCGGCGGCGTCGTTCCACGAAGCGTGCGTGTAATACAGGCGGATTTCAGGACGCGAGTAGTACTTGTACGCATCGGGCACGATGCCCAGGCCGATGGTCTCGATGTTCAGAGTCTCGGTCGGGTTGCCGTCAGGCTTCTTGGTCATGTGACCGAACTGACCGATGACCCGCAGGTTGCCCGTGAGCGCATAGGTGAAACGCGCGCCGATCGAGGTGTTGGTGTAGGCCACCAGTCCGTTCGCGTAGGCCGTGGTGTCGTTGTTGCTGCCGGCGTCGTGGTGTCCGTAGACCAGGTTGCCCTGGCCGCCGAAGCGACCCGCTTGCCAGTCCAGCGCATCGGCGATGCGCCATGCCGCGGCGCTGCTCGGCGAATTCGCGGAGCCGAAGTTCTGGGCCAGCGAGGCCGAGCCACGCGCGTATTGCAGCCACAGCACGTTGCCGCCGCCGATCTGCGGCAGCTTCTGGTTGTGCTGGAAGCTGATGGCGTCGCCGCTGGTGCCGCCCACCGCGTTGCTCTTGGTCAGCGTGCCGGTGATGCGCAGCGTGCCGCCCTGATTGACCGGGATGGACATCACGTCGACGTTGAAGCGACGGCCCGACTTGGTGGACAGGTCGTTGCCGCCGTCGCCGAAGCCGGCGTAGGAATCCGAGCCGAAGTAGGCCAGACCCAGGGTGGCACCGCTGTTGCCCAGCGTGATGTGGTCCGCGCCGCCGCCGACACCGTCCATGCGCACGAAGAAGTGGTCGAGCATGTCGATGTTGGCACGACCGTAGAAGCGCTTGCCAGCCCAGAAGTGCACTTCGGGGGCGAAGTCCACGCCGCTGACCGAGCCGTACATCTGTTCGAAGCTCGAACTCGAGGTACCGATGTCGGTGCCCGGGCTGTATTCGTTGATCATGACCTCGTTGTGGTACTTGGCCGTACCCACGCTGCCGTAATCGTTGAAGCCGAATTCACCGTAGAAGTTGCACTCGTTGCCCAGACGATAGTG
>DAIAZB010000256.1 GCA_027443745.1 Thiomonas sp.
AAATCGGGCTGGAACTCACGCAGGAAGGGCCCTTTGTCGAGGCCGCCGAGGAACATCGCCTCATCCACGGCGATGTTCCAGTGCATCAGCGTGCGGATGGCGCGTTCATGCGCCGGCGCGCTGCGGGCGGTGACCAGGGCGGTGCGCAAGCGCATGGCGACGGCGCCCGTGCTGGCCGCGCTTTGCAGCCGGTGCAAGGCTTCGAGCAGAGGTTTGAACGGGCCGGGCGGCAGCGGCAGCGCCGCCTTGCTGGCTTCGTGCTGCTGGAACGCGGGCAGACCTTGCGCCTGGAACACGCGCTCGGCCTCGTCGGAGAACAGCACGGCGTCACCGTCGAACGCGATGCGCACCTCGGTGGGGTGCGCCTCCGAAGCGTGAGCAGATTGCGGGTAGACCTGCGCCGCAGCGAAACCCGCCGCCAGAGCCGCGCGCACGTCGTCGGTGTTGGTGGAGAGGAACAAATTGGCCTGCAGTGCGTGCAGGTAGTGGTAGGGCGGGCGGCCGCGCGTGAACACGCCACGGTCGATGGGTGTGGCGTGATGTCGTGCCGAGCGGAACACACGCAGCCCTGAAACCGGGTCGTTGCGCGACAGCAGCACCACCTCCACCCGATCGCGTTCGGCGTCGCTGGTGTTGAACGCCAGCAGCTTGCGCACCAACTGGAATGCCACGCCGGGTTGGGCCGGGCGCTCGATGCGGTCGAGCTGTAGCCGCATGTACGCCGCATCGTCGGATTCCTCGAAGATGCGGTTCTCCTCCTCGAAATCGAACAGGGCTCGCGAGGAGATGGCCACCACCAGGCGGTCTTGGAGCGTAGAACTCATGATGCAAGGGTCGTCGACGACTGCCACTGCACGAGTTGTGCGGCTGACATCGGCCTGGCGTAGAAATAACCTTGAAAGTGATGGCAGCCCATCTCCAGCAGGCTCTCAACCTGGGCTTGCTCCTCAACGCCTTCGGCGATGGCCTCCATACCCAGATTCTGCGCCAGCGCCAGCACGGTGGCGGCGATGGCGCGGCTGCGGCCACTGATATGCAGGTCGCGCACGAATTCGCGGTCGATCTTGATGCGGTGCAGCGGCAGATGCTTAATGGAACTGAGGCTGGAGAAGCCGACGCCGAAATCGTCCAGTGCCAGTGTCACGCCGAGCTTGGCGAGTTGTTCCAGGCAGACGAAGGTGTCCAGCCCGGTTTGCAGTGCCGATTCGATGATCTCCACTTCCAGGCTGGCTCCTGGCAGAGCATGCAGCCGCAGCAGTTCGGCCACGCGCGCCGGCAGTTCGGTCTGCTGCAACACCGTGGGGTGCACATTCACGCCAACCCGCGGGATCTCGCGTCCCTGTGCCCGCCAGGCGGCCATTTGACGACACGCCGCCTCCAGCACCCAGTCCGTGACTTCGCTCATCATCCCCATGGAGTCGAGCGCATCCAGAAAGTCGCCCGGAGTGAGCAGGCCGCGTCGGGGATGGTTCCAGCGGATCAGGGCCTCGACGCCGACGAGTCGCCCGATGTTGTCAACCTGTGGCTGATAGTGCAGCTCGAACTGCCGTTCGAGCACCGCCTGGCGCAACTCGGTCTCTAGCTTCCACAGGGGGATGAGTGGCTGCAGCATGCTGGCGTCGAAGGCGCGGTAACGCTGGCCCCCAGCCGTCTTCGCCTTGTACATGGCCTTGTCGGCGGCACGCAACAGGCTCTCGGAGTCGTCCGCGTCGAGTGGGAAATAGGCCATGCCGATGCTGGCATGCAGCGCGATGTCCTCGCCATCCAGCTTCAGGGGCTGAGCCAGGGCGTGCAACGCGGCCTCGGCCACGCGCACGCTGCCTTGCAGCACATCGCCACCCTCGATCAGGGCGATGAACTCGTCGCCCGACAGTCGAGCCAAGGTGTCGGAGGCGCGCATGACCGAAGCCATCCGCCGGCTTGCTTCGACCAGCGCCAGATCGCCGATGGCGTGACCCAGGCCGTCGTTGATGGTTTTGAAGTGATCCAGGTCGATGAACAGCAGGCCCAGTGTCTGCTTGCTGCGCTCGGCACGCAAGACGGCCTGCTCCAGACGGTCGCGCGCCAGTACGCGGTTGGGCCAGCCGGTGAGGCCGTCGAAATAGGCGAGTTCACGCAGCCTGGCTTGCGACTGCTTGAGTTCCGTGATGTCGGCCAGCATGCCGATCAGGTTCTCGCCGGCGCCAAAACGTTTGTGCGCCAGGCTTGCCCAGAACTCAACCACGGACCCGCTCGCCGTTTCGCACTGCAACTCCCCATGCCAATGGCCGTGCTGCAGCAGCTCCATGCGCAAGTGCTGCAGGCGTTCGGCGGATTGCGCCGCCAGCAGGCGCGGCAATTGCCCCAGGGCCTGCGACTCGGTTTCCTGCATCAGCCGCAGGTAGGCAGGATTCACGCTTTGCAGTCGCCAATCGACATCGGCAATGAAAATGCCTTCGCCGGCATGGCTGAGAATCTGGGCCGACTGTTCCAGCCGTGACTGCATGAGGTGCCGGTTGGTGACGTCTTCCACCACGCCCAACAGGCGCCGCCGCCCGCCATCGCGCTGGGCACGGCCGACGACACGTGTCCAGCGCGGGGTTTGCGCATGGTCTTGGGCGTTGCGAAATTCGAGGTCGAGCAGCTGCATGCCTTGGAGGCAGGCATCGAAAGCAGCTTGCACCTCCGGGCGCTCGTCCGGGTGCACGCGCTCGAACAAATCGTCCATGCTCATGTCGAGGGCATGGTCGGGGTTGGGCAGTTCGGGCAGATAGCGGCCGTAGGTGACGCGGCCACTTTCCGGGTCGAGTTCGAAATCGGTCATGCGTGCCGCGTCAAGCGCCAGCGCCAGGCGCGACTGGCTCTCGCGCAGCGCGCGCTCCGAGGCATGCCGGGCCAAGGCCATGCGCAACGCGGCGTCGACCTGGCGCGGCTCGAACGGCTTGACCAGATAGCCATATGGCGTCGTGGCCCCGGCGCGCTCCAGGGTGTCATGGTCGGCATAGGCCGTGAGGAACACCACCGGGATGTCCCACTCCTTGAGCAGATGCGCTGCGGCGTCGATGCCATCCATGGACCCTGCCAGATGGATATCCATCAGGACGCATTGGGGTCGCAGGTTTTGGGCATGCACGAGCGCATCTTCAGCGCGTCCGACGTTGGCGACGACGGCATAGTGGAGTTTGCGCAGCTGTTGTTCGAGGTTGAAGGCGGTGATGCGCTCGTCCTCGACGATCATGATGCGAACCTCCGTCATGATGGCCATCCTTCTCTGTGCATCGACATGGAAGCATTGAACATAGGGTGAATGCCTTGGCTGAAGGAGAGGTTAAGCGGAGAAGTCAAGCGAGATGGATGGACCTGCCGGGGGATGGCGGCAGCAAAACGACGATGCGCGTACCCACCCCGGTGTGAATGGCAAGCTTGCCTCCGCACTGCTCAGCCAAAAGCTCGATGAGGCGCATGCCCAGGGTGGCTTTGTCTTTCCAGCCTGGTGCCAGGCCGACGCCGTTGTCGGCCACGCTGAGCTCGACACCCGCTTCGGTGTGGCTCAAGCGCACATGGATCAACCCCTCGCGTCCTTGCGGGAAGGCGTGCTTGAAGGCGTTGCTGACGGCCTCGCTGGTCAGCAATCCGCAGGGAATGGCTGTTTTGAGGTCCAGGGTCACTGGCTGGACCTCGGACGACACCTGGATGCGCTCATGCCCCAGGGTCTGGCGCAGTTCGCCGAGCAGCAGTTCGAGGTAATTGCCGAAATCGACCTGGGCGAAGTCGTGCGACTGGTAGAGCACCTGGTGGATGAGGGCCATGGCTCGCACCCGCGCTTGCGCATCGCGCAGCCGTGTCAGGGTTTCGCCGTCGGCAATGGTGTCGGCCTGCAGGTCGAGCAGGCTGTGCACCACCTGCAGATTGTTTTTCACGCGATGGTGAATCTCTTGCAGCAACAGGTCTTTCTGTTTCAGGGAGTCGCGCATCGCCAGGTCGCTGCGACGCAGGTCCTGCGTCATGCGCAGGGCTTTTCTCTGGGCTCGCTCTTGCCCGCGTCGCAGCAAATCCAGCACGGCACCGAGCAGAAGTGTGAGGGCCAGTCCCGAAGCCAGGATGATGGGTGGCGTGATGCTGCGCTGAGCACGCTCGAACGCCGGCAGCGAGGCAAAGTGCAAGGCCCAGCGGCGGCCGGAAAAATCCAGCATCAGTGTTTCCTGGAACGCGCCGGGCCGCATGGCTTGCGGGCCGCTGTAAAGCAGCCCGCCGCCGTGGTTGCCGAGGTCGTGCACGCGCAACGTGAAATCCGTGCCCAATCCCTGCCCGCTGGGCAGGTTGTCGATCAAGTCCTGAGCACGCACCGGCATGTACACCCAGCCGCGCAGGGCGGCACTGCGCTCGGCTGGCGTGGCTCGGGGCTGGCCGTGGTGATACACGGGCATGTACAGCAAGAAGCCCGGTCGGGCCGGAGTGCGAGGTTGATCGGGTTGCTCGGGCTGCGCGCGGCTGGATGATGGCGTCGTGGCGGGCTGCAGGGGCTGATCCTGCACCAGTTCAACCACGCCGCTCAAGGCGGCCTCCCCGCTGTCACGGGCCGACTGCATTGCCGCTCGCCGCACGGGGTTGGTGGACATGTCGTAACCGATGGCGCGCTTGTTGGCGACGGTCAGCGGTTCGAGATAAAGAATGGCGGAGACGTGAGAGCCGGAGCTGGTGGGGTGGACGTGGAAATCGGTCAGGCCCTCGGCAGCCATGCGCCGCTGCAGGGCCGCGATGTCGGAGCGAGGCTTCCAGGTGGCATAGCCCAGACCCACCACGCCCGGCTGGTGCAAGGGAAGGTTGAGCGCGCGCACGTAGCCGCGGAACAGATCGTCGTCCACCTTGGGGCTGGTGCTGTAGAACGCCGCGCCTCCGCGCGTGGTGCGACGCAGGAGATCGAGGCGCGCTTGCATGTCGATGCGCATGTGATCGGCCAGCCGATTGAACTGCAGTTGCGCGGCTGCCTGCGCCTGCAGGCGCGTGGTCTGCCAGACCAGCAGCGTCAGGGCCAGGCCGAGCACGAGCGCAAGCGGCGCCGCCCAGCGCCACGCACGCGATTCGGCGCGCGGGTCGGCCGATGGGATGTCACTCTCGGCGGATTCGGTGGGCATGGCGCATGACGGATGTCAGGACTGGATGCAAACCCGACCAATGTAACCAAACATTCCAATCCGTCTTAGAAAGACGAAGACTGCCTGGCGACTTTCAAGCCTTGCCGCCTCCGACGGCGATGACAACTGGCGGCAGCCGGATGGTCCAGCCAGGGCTACTTCACCAGATTGTTGAGTTGGATGATGGGCAACATCACCGCCAGGACGATGATGAGCACCAGCACCCCCATGCCCAGGATGAGCAGCGGTTCGAGGATGGTGACGAGGGTGAAGGCGCGGCGCTGTACTTCCTCGCCATGCTGGCCGGCCGCTCGCTCGAGCATTTGCGGCAGCGTGCCGGTTTGTTCGCCCAGGCGGACGAAGGTGATGAGCACGGGCGGGAAACGCTTGTGCAAACCGAGCGCGGCCGACAACGTCGAGCCCTCGCGCACCAGCGCCAAGGCCTCCTGGGCGTCGGCCTTGAGCACGGTGTTGGCCAGGGTGTCGATGGCCGCCTGCAGCGCGCGCAGGATGGGCACGCCGGCGGCGGTGAGGATGGCCAGGGTCGATGCGAATCGGGCGGTGTTCAGGCCGCGTACCAATCGCCCCAGCAACGGGCTGCGCAGCAGCGCGCCGTCGAGTGCGGCGCGTGGTCCGGGCAGCTTCAGCGCCTGCCGCGCCAGCACGCCGCCCACCAGCAGCACGGTGATGATGGCCCAGCCCCAGTGGCGCAGGAAGTCGCTCAAGGCAATGAGGCCGATGGTGAGGATGGGCAGTTTTTGATGCGCGCCCTGGAAGACGCCCACAACCTGCGGCACGACATAGGTCAGCAGCAGGGTCACCACCGTGATGGCCACCAGCACGACGATGGCCGGATAGGCCATGGCCTGAATCAGCTTGCCGCGCAGCTGTTGCGCGTTTTCCAGGTAGTCGGCCAGGCTTTCCATCACCAGGCCGAGGTTGCCGCTGTCTTCTCCAGCCGCCACCAGGGCGCGGTAGATGGGTGAGAACTCGCGCGGATGCTGCGACAGTGCTGCGGCCAGGCTGTGGCCGCCGGCTACCTCGCTCTTGATGGCCGAAAGCATGTGACCGACCTCGGCACGGTCGGCGGCGTCGGCCAAGGCCGCCAGCGCCCGCTCCAGCGGCAGGCCCGACACCAGCAGGCCGGCGATCTGGCGCGTGAGCAGGGCGAGTTGCTGGGTGTTGAGCAGGCGTCGCCTGAAGCGCCGCACCTCGCCTGGCGCAGCCTCGGCGACGATGGCGTCGACCTCCAGCGGAATGAGCCCGCGCGCGCGCAGCATGCCGCGGGCGCCGCGGGCGCTGTCGGCCTCCAGCACGCCGCGTTGTTCGGCGGCGGTGGTGTCGAGGGCGACGAAGCGGTAAGCAGGCATGGTGAGAGGTGGTGGTCAGCGCGGGGCATCAGGGCAGACGACTGGAGCAGCTCAAGCTGGTGGGCGTGTCGACAGCGCGGCTGGGCCATGCGCTGCGGCCCCGAGCTTCATTCGCGCGTCACCCGCATCAGCTCGGCCATCGAGGTCTCGCCGGTGAGCACCCATGGCATGCCGTCGTCGCGCATGGTGTGCATGCCGGCGGCCGTGGCCAGGCGGCGCAGTTCGGCCTCGCTGGCGCGCTCGTGCACGGCGGCGCGAATGGCGTCGTTGGCGATGAGCAGTTCGAACACGCCGGTGCGGCCGCTGTAGCCGGTCTGGTTGCAGACCGGGCAGCCGACGGCTTCAAAGCCCGGGCCGTCGGCCGCCGGCTTCTTGCATTCCTGGCACAGCTTGCGCACCAGGCGCTGGGCCAGCACACCGAGCAGCGAGGACGCGAGCAGGAAGGGCTCGACCCCCATGTCGATGAGGCGGGTGACGGCCGATGGCGAGTCGTTGGTGTGCAGCGTGGCCAGCACGAGGTGGCCGGTGAGCGAGGCCTGAATGGCGATTTGTGCGGTTTCGAAATCGCGGATCTCCCCGATCATCACCACGTCCGGGTCTTGCCGCAGGATGGCCCGCAGGGCGCGGGCGAAGGTCAGGTCGATGCGCGGATTCACCTGCGTCTGGCCGATGCCGTGCAGGTCGTATTCCACCGGGTCTTCCACCGTCATGATGTTGGTGGTGGTGGCGTCCAGGCGCGCCAGCGTGGAATACAGCGTGGTGGTTTTGCCGCTGCCGGTGGGGCCGGTGACGAGGATCAACCCGTGCGGATGATGCACCAGCGCGTCGAACTGCTGCAGCATGTCGGGCGACATGCCCACGGCGCGCAAGTCCAGCTTGGCGGCCGATTTGTCGAGCAGGCGCATGACGGCGCGCTCACCATGGGCGCAGGGCAGGGTGGAGACGCGCACGTCCAGCGCCCGGCCGCCGATGCGCAGCGAAATGCGGCCGTCCTGCGGCAGGCGTTTTTCGGCAATGTCGAGCTGGGCCAGGATCTTGACCCGCGAAATCAGCGCGCCATGCAAGGCCTTGTTCGGCCGCACCACGTCGCGCAGCGCGCCGTCGACGCGGAAGCGCACCACCGAGGCCAACTCGTAGGGCTCAATGTGGATGTCGCTGGCGCCGTCGCGCGAGGCCTGGGTGAACAGCACGTTGAGCATGCGGATGATGGGCGCGTCGTCGGCCGCCTCCAGCAGGTCCTCCACCGCCGGCAGATCCTGCATCAGGCGGGACAGGTCGACGTCGCCCTCCACCTCGCTCACCACCTCGGCGGCGCTGCCGTCGCGTGCGGCGTAGGCAGCGCCGATGCGCTCCTGCAGTTCAGTGGCCGTGACACGCTGAAGAGACTGCACGGTGTGGGTGCGCTGCACCTCGGCCAGGCCGGCGGCGCGCGTGGTCTCGCTCACCCAGAGCTTGAGCAGGGCGCCATCCTGCTCGGCCAGCAGCGACTGGTCGCGGCAGAAAGCGTAAGGCAGCGGGTAGCGCAGCGACATCGCAGCGGCCTCAAGGCTTGGGCTTGGCCGGGGTCACTGCTGCCGGTGCGACGGTTGATGTGACGGTGTTGTCCAGCAACACCAACAGACGCCGACCCTGGATTTCGGTCTTGTAGCTGGCGACGTTGCGCAGGCTCAGCACCACACGCGAGCGGCCTTGCGCTTCCATCACGTTCGCATTGCGCAGATTGCCCTGCTCGAAGCTCACCACGTTGCGTCCGAGACCGGAGACGACACCTGGAAAATCGAGGATGATGCTTGGCGGCTGCTCCATCGTGAACCCGGGCGGCGCGCTCAGCAGCGGTTGGGTGAACTCCAGTTGCACGACCGTCTGGCCGCCGTGCTCGCTGGCCTGCACGCCTTGCAACACATTGCCCTGCTGTTCCACGTTGGGCGAGGGGCTGGGCAGAGGCGCGGCCGGCACAAGCGCCGTCGCGGCACTGGCCGCCGGGCTGTTGCTCGTTGCTGCGGCAGGCGCCACGTTCGGGAGCGTGATGGTCGGCAGGATCGGGCCCGGGAGATTCGGCATGCCGAACTGCGAGGGCAACTGACTGTTGCTCTGCAAGTTCTGCATGCGGTCGTAGCGGTGCTGGCTGATGCTGTTGCCTTCGTTCTCGGTGCGCACGATGATGGGCCGCAGAAACACCATCAGATCGGTTTTCTGCATCGTGCGCGAGTTCGAGCGGAACAGCGCGCCGATGCCGGGGATGTCGCCCAGGCCGGGGATCTTGCTGTTGTTCTCGCTGACGTTGTCCTGCATCAGGCCACCGAGCACGATGGTCTGGCCGTCGTTCACCAGCACCGCCGTCTGGATGGAGCGCTTGTTGGTGATGATGCCGGCCGAGTTGCTGGTGCTGGCGATGCTGGAAACTTCCTGGTACACGTCCATCTTGATGGTGTTGCCGGCGGTGATCTGCGGCCGCACCTTGAGCGTCAGGCCGACGTCCTTGCGCTCAACCGTCTGGAACGGGGTGACGGTGGCGGTGGCGCCGGTCTGCGCGTACTGGCC
>DAIAZB010000257.1 GCA_027443745.1 Thiomonas sp.
CGGGAAATCCCTTTCCCATGCCTTTTCTCCTGCAGCCGGACGCCTTTGCGCGTCGCGCGCTGCGCGCCATCGAGGCCGGCCGAGCCTATGCCACCATTCCCTGGCCGATGGCGGTGGTGAGCAAACTGCTGCATGTGCTGCCGCGCGCCTGGTACGACCCCATCATGGCCGGACAGCGGCGCAAGCCGCGCAAACCCAAAAGCTGAGCAGGTCCGACAGGGTGGCGCACTGCTCACCTGCGTCCGTCGTGCAGGCAGGCGTCCATGTCGGGCTCGTGCACCCAAGGCGCAACGGGCGTTGTGCATCGCGCTAAGCTCGCAGCATGAACAAACATCGCAAGCATCTGGCCGCCCGCAACTTCCCTTCGGCTGTGGAAGAGGCTGCCAAATTCAAGTCGCCATCGCGCTATGCCGGACCGGAAAGCAGCTACCGTCTGGCTTTCACCGACACCGCTTTTTTGCTGCAGGACGACCTGCGCCCGGTGCGCATGCAACTCGAACTGCTCAAACCCGAAATGGTGCAGCGCGAGCATGGCATCGAAGCCACCATCGTGATCTTCGGCAGTGCCCGCATCCTCGCGCCCGAGCTTGCCCGCGAGCGCCTGCAGCAAGCCGAGGCCGCAGGCGATGCGCCGGCCTTGGAGCGCGCCCGGCAGGCGCTGGAGATGTCACGCCACTACGACGAGGCACGGCGTTTCGCCGCACTCGTGACGCAGGCCTCCCGCAGCATGGAACAGCCCATCGTCGTCGTCACGGGCGGTGGCCCGGGGGTGATGGAGGCAGGCAACCGCGGTGCGGACGAGGCCGGCGGCCAGAGCATCGGCCTGAACATCGTGCTACCGCACGAAGAGCAGCCCAACCCCTACATCACGCCCGAGCTGTGCTTTCAGTTCCATTACTTCGCGCTGCGCAAGATGCACTTCCTCATGCGCTCGGTGGCGCTGGCGTGTTTCCCCGGGGGTTTCGGCACACTCGATGAATTGTTCGAGGTGCTGACGCTGACACAGACCGGCAAGGTGCGCAAGCGTCCGATCTTGCTATTCGACCGTGCTTTCTGGACGTCGCTCATCAATTTCGATCACCTGGTGCAAACCGGCATGATTGCGGCCAAGGACCTGGAACTGTTCCATTTTGTCGAAACTGCCGACGAGGCCTGGGCCATCCTGCAGCGCGAGTTGGGGCTGGACAACGGCGCAACTGCCGAGAGCGACAGCCACTGAACCCGGGGGTCACGCCATGCACCGAGCCATTTGCCTGATCGGCGCGCCCACCGACATCGGCGCCGGCGCGCGCGGCGCGTCCATGGGCCCCGAGGCCATGCGCGTCGCGGGTCTGCGCGAAGCCCTGGAGGGGCTGGGCCTGCGGGTGGACGACCACGGCAACCTGAGTGGCCCCGCCAACCCCTGGCTGCCGCCGGTGAATGGCTGGCGCCACCTGCCCGAGACGGTGGTCTGGAACCGCACGGTCTACGCCGCATTGCGCGCGGCGCTGAGCGCGGGCGATCTGCCGGTGTTGCTCGGGGGCGATCATTCGTTGGCCATCGGCTCCATCAGCGCCGTGGCGGCCCATTGCCGCCAACAGGGGCGCGGCGTGCGCGTCCTGTGGCTGGACGCGCACGCCGACTTCAACACCAGCGCCATCACCCCCAGCGGCAACATTCACGGCATGCCGGTGGCCTGCCTTTGCGGCCATGGGCCGCGCGAACTGCTCGAGTTGTCGGGCCAGGTGCCCGCGATGGCGCCCGACAGCATCCGCCAGATCGGCATCCGCAGCGTGGACGCGGGCGAAAAGCGCCTGGTGCACAGCGTCGGCCTGGAGGTGTTCGACATGCGCTACATCGACGAGCACGGCATGCGCGAAACCATGGATCAAGCGCTAGCCGGCCTGGACGCCGACACCCATCTGCATGTCAGCTTCGATGTCGACTTTCTCGACCCCGGCATCGCACCCGGCGTCGGCACCACGGTGCGCGGCGGGCCAAGTTACCGCGAGGCTCAGTTGTGCATGGAAATGATCGCCAACTCCGGCCGCCTGGCCTCGCTCGACGTGATGGAGCTCAACCCCGCATTCGACGTGCGCAACCGCACCGCCGAGCTTGCCGTGGATTTGATCGAGAGCCTGTTCGGCAAATCCACCCTGATGCGGGCCTGAGCCCGTTCAAGGCCGCCTTGCGGTGTCGCCGTTCGGCGGCGACGCGGCTGGCGCCGGAACTGCGGCCGACGTGCCCAGCAACAGCAGCAAGGCCAGGGCGATGAGGACGATGCCCAAGCCCTCGTCGGCATTGGGCCTCTCACCCAGCAGCGCCCAGGCCAGCAGGACGCCCGTCACCGGAATGGCAAGGCTCGACAGGCCGGCCACGCCGGCCGGCAAGCGTTGGACCACCAGCAGCCACAAGGTCCACGCCAGGCCCGAGGCCAGCACCACGTTGAAGGCCAGGGCAGCGAGGAAACCGGGCGTCCAGGTCACGGCGCGTTCGGGGATGAAGCCGGCCAGCAGCACCAGACAAGCGGTGCCGAGCAACATTTGCCAGGCCGTCAGGCGCAGCGGCGACAGCGCTTTGCCCTGGTGTGCGAACAGGCGTTTCGCCGCCACGGTCGAGACCGCCCAGCTCATGCCGCCGCCGACCGCCATCCAGGCGCTCGTCAGGTCGACTTGTACGTTCCACGGCTGCAGGATGAGCAGCAGTCCGATGGCCGCCAGCACCAGGCTGGCCACTTGCGGCGGGCGCAGGCGCTCGTGCAGCCAGGCCCAGGCCAGCAGCACGGTCCAGAACGGCATGGTGTAGGCCAGCAGCGCCGTTTTGCCGGCGCCACCATGCACCAGCGCCCATTGCGCCAGCGCGGTGAAGCCGGTGGTCTGCGTCAGGCCGATGAGCAGGGTGGGGCCGAACGGCGGCGGCGCCAGACGCTCGCCCCGCAGCCGCAGCAGCAGGAACAGCACTGCGGTGCCACCGGCATAGCGCAAGGCGGAGAAATAGAACGGGCCGCTGTCCAGCATCGCCAGTTTCATCACGATCCAGTTGCTGCTCCAGATCAGGGTGAGCGCCAGCAGGGCGAAGACGGCGGTTTTGCGCGAGGGATGTGCCGACATGGATGCAAAAGCTTGCATCCTAGGCGGAACTTGGCCGCCCGGTTGGAGACCTAGAATGAGGGGCAGTGCAAACGGACGCACTGCCCTGATGAAGTGCCGTGCACGCACGTTGAAGGTTTGCAGCGTGTGAATCCATGTTTCTGAAGAGGAAACCGGAGCCATCCGGAATCAGCCATGT
>DAIAZB010000258.1 GCA_027443745.1 Thiomonas sp.
TCGCGCTCGCCACTCTTGCCCAGATGAAACGGCGAAGCGTTCAGCACCAGCAGCACCTGGGCGCCGGCTGCGCGCGCACGCCGGGGAGCCTCGGGGAACCAGGCATCCTCGCAGATATTGACGCCGAAACGCACGCCACCCACCTCGAACACGCAGGCTTCACCGGCACGGGCGAAGTAGCGCCGCTCGTCGAAGACCTGGTAGTTGGGCAGTTCCAGCTTGCCGTAAGTGGCTTCGATGCGACCTTGGCGCAGCACCGAAGCAGCATTCCAGCGCAACGGCTGCTGGGTCGACGCGGTACGGACGTCGGCATGCTCGCCCGGCACATGCGGGTGCCCCACCACCACGGCCATATCCGGGTACTGCGCCAGGCTTTGCGCCAACTGGTGCAATGTGTCGTCAGCAGCGCGCATGAAGGCTGGCCGCAACAGCAGATCTTCAGGCGGATAGCCGGTCAGCGCCAATTCCGGCGTGAGCAGCAAACGGCAGCCTTGGGCATGGGCCTGGGCGGCCACGGCTTCGATGGCGTTGCAGTTGCCGGCCAGGTCACCCACGGTGCCGTTGAACTGCGCGATAGCGATTTGAATGGACATGGACAGCGATTTTCGCATTGAGATAGCCCAGAGCATGACAGAGGTCTCCGCGCAGGCGTGGGACGAACTCGCCGCCGCCACCCCGGGCAGCACCATGTTTCAGCGCCATGCCTACCTGCTGGCACTCCAGGCGCAGGCTTGCGCCGTGGCTGAAACAGGCTGGCAGCCGCTGCTGCTGCAACTGCGCAACGCCTCCGGTCAGCTCGCCGCCGCCTGCATGGTGTACGCCAAGAGCCATTCCATGGGCGAGTATGTGTTCGACTGGGCCTGGGCGGACGCCCATGAGCGCCACGGCCTGCCCTATTACCCCAAGCTGCTGGCGGCAACACCCTTCACCCCGGTCACCGGCGCGCGCCTGTTGGGGCGCGACCGCGCGGCGCGCCAGGCGCTGCTGGCGGCCCTGCTGGGGCTGGCACGGCGCAGCGGCCTGTCGTCGCTGCACCTGCTGTTTCTCACACCCGAGGACCGCTCGCTGTGCGAGCAGGCTGGCCTGCTGCTGCGGCAGACCGTGCAGTTCCATTGGCAACAACCCGCCGACAGGCCCTGGGCCGATTTCGACGCGTTTCTCGGCAGCATGAACCACGACAAACGCAAAAAAGTGCGCCAGGAACGCCGCAAGGTGTTGGAGGCCGGCGTGCGCTTTCGCCAGATTTCGGGCGCGCAGGCAAGCGCACGCGACTGGGCTTTCTTCGCCCGTTGCTACGACCAGACCTACGCCGAGCACGGCTCGTCACCCTACCTGAACCTGGGTTTTTTCCGCGCGCTCGGCCAGCATCTGCCAGAGCATGTGCTGCTGCTCATGGCGGAGCAGGACAGCCAGCCGATCGCCGCCTCGCTCATCCTGCTCGACCCGGTGCTGGGCCATGCCTACGGGCGCTATTGGGGCGCGCTGCGCCATGTTCCGCACCTGCATTTCGAGGCCTGTTACTACCAGCCGTTGGAGTACTGCATCGCGCACGGATACGTTCGGTTCGAAGGTGGTGCGCAGGGTGTGCACAAGATGGCCCGCGGCCTCTTGCCCGTGGCCTGCACCTCGGCCCACTGGCTGGCCGATGCGCGCTTCAACGCGGCCATCGAGAACTTCCTGCGACGCGAGACGTTGTCCATGGATGGCCACATGGACGAGCTGCGTGAACACGCGCCGTTTCGCAAGCCGCGGACGGCCGCCGGGCCGGCACCGGAAGCGCCCGGCCCAGGCAATATTGGCGAAGCCCGGGACTGACGCGGTGCTGGCTCTGCAGCTTGCGCCAACAGCTGGAGCCGGGCCAAGCGCTCGACGTGGCGACTCAGGCTCCCCGCGCCCGCAACTCCTGCTGCACATGGGCCAACAGGCCGCGGCTCGCCTGCTCCACCAGATCGAGCACCACCTCGAAGCCGTCGGCGCCGCTGTAGTAGGGGTCGGGTACCACGGCACTGCCGGCTTGCGGCGCAAAACTCATGAACAATCGCAGCTTGTGACGCTGTTCAAGCGGGCATTCTTGCCCGAGTCGGGCCAGATTGTCGAAGTCCATCGCCAGGATCAGGTCGAAGGCGTCGAAGTCGGCTGCACGAACCTCGCGGGCACGCTGGCGGCTGAGGTCGTAGCCGCGTTTGAGGGCATGGCGCTGGCTGCGCGCGTCGGGCGGCTCGCCGATGTGATAGCCGTGGGTGCCAGCGGAATCGACATGCACCTGATCCGCCAAACCGGCTGCCTGCAACTGGGCGCGAAACACGCCCTCGGCCGTGGGCGAGCGGCAGATATTGCCCATGCAACAGAACAGCACATTGAATTGGCGCATGAAAGATCGGGGGTTCCGCATCGAGATGCCGGTGGATATCGGTCCGTCAGGCCCGCAAGCGCAGGATGCGGCCGTTGGAGCTGTCCGTCACCAGCAGAATCGAGCCGTCGGGTGCCTGGCGCACATCACGGATGCGCTCGTCCAGCTCGCGGAACAGAGCTTCGCGCGCCACCACGCGATTGCCGTCCAGGCTCAAGCGCCAAAGGGCCCTGCCCGCCAGGGCGCCGATGAACAGGCTGCCGCGCCATTGCGGGAACACGCTGCCGGTGTAGAAGGCCATGCCACTGGGGGCGATGGAGGTGGGCACCCAGGTGGCCAGCGGCGGCTCCAGGCCGGGTGCGGCGCTGGCCCCGCCCACCGGCGTGCAGTCGCCCACAGGCGCGCCGTAGGCGCAACCGAAGGAGATGCGTGGCCAGCCGAAGTTGCGCCCTGCCCGGTCGATGTTGACCTCGTCACCGCCCTGCGGGCCATGCTCGCAGGTCCACAGTTCGCCGGTGCCGGGGTGGATGGCTGCGCCCTGCACATTGCGGTGGCCCAGGCTCCAGATCGCCGGCAGGGCGCGGCCGTCGGGCAGCACAACCAATCCCCAGGGATTGGTCAGGCCAGAAGCGATGGTGGTCACGCGTGGCTTCGGCCCCGCACGCGCTGACTCGGCCTGCAACTGAGGCTGTGAGGCGGAAGACGACGGCACATCGCCCCAGGCCATGACCACACCACCACCCCAAGCGCCGAGCGCGCCGCAACCGGCAGCAGCGCCAAGCCGGGTCAAGGCCCGGCGACGGGAGACGAGATCATGGGCATGTGGATCCGACATGGCAAGGGTCTCCCGGGCAGGCTCGGCGGCGATGTTGGCAGGTGTTGGGCGAGTCGGAAGGCTCAGCCGGTCTGGGCGTCCAGGTCATGGTCATCGCCTGCGCCAAAGGCACGGCGGCGCAGCGCGGCAAGTTGGTCGCGGGCGCGCGCGGCCTGCTCGAACTCAAGGTTGCGGGCATGTTCCAGCATGCGCTTTTCGAGCTGGCGAATTTCGCGCGCCAGGTCTTTCTCGTCCAGGGCTTCGAAGCGCGCATGCTCCTGGTCGGCGCGTTGCTGCGCGCGGGCGGTGCTGCCCGACTGGTCGTAGACGCCATCGATCAAATCGCGCACCTGCTTGACCACGCCGCGCGGCGTGATGCCCAGGGCCAGGTTGTGGGCGACCTGCTTGGTGCGACGGCGCTCGGTCTCATCCATGGCGCGGCGCATGGAATCGGTCACCACATCGGCGTAGAGAATGGCTTTGCCGTTGATGTTGCGCGCAGCCCGGCCGATGGTCTGAATCAGCGAGCGCTCCGAGCGCAGGAAGCCCTCCTTGTCAGCATCCAGAATGGCCACCAATGAGACCTCGGGAATGTCGAGCCCTTCGCGCAGCAGGTTGATGCCCACCAGCACGTCGAACAGACCCAGGCGCAAATCACGCAGGATTTCCACGCGCTCCACGGTGTCGATATCGGAGTGCAAATAACGCACTTTCACACCGTTGTCGGACAAGTACTCGGTGAGCTGCTCGGCCATGCGCTTGGTCAGCGTGGTGACGAGCACGCGGTCGCCCCCATTCACCCGCAGGCGAATCTCGCCCAGCAGGTCGTCCACCTGGGCGGTGGCCGGGCGCACCTCCACCATGGGGTCCACCAGACCGGTGGGGCGCACGACTTGTTCCACCACGGCGCCCGCATGCTCCTGCTCGTAAGTCGCAGGGGTGGCTGAAACAAAGGTCGCCTGGCGCATCTTGCTCTCGAACTCGGCGAACTTCAGTGGCCGGTTGTCCAGCGCCGAGGGCAGGCGAAATCCGTAGTCCACCAACGTGGTCTTGCGCGCACGGTCGCCGTTGTACATGCCGTTGAACTGGCCGATGAGCACATGGCTTTCGTCCAGGAACATCAGCGCGTCCTGCGGCAGGTAATCCACCAGGGTGGACGGCGGCTCGCCAGGAGCGGCGCCCGAAAGATGCCGGGTGTAGTTCTCGATGCCCTTGCAATGGCCGATCTCGGTGAGCATCTCCAGGTCGAAGCGGGTACGCTGCTCCAGGCGCTGCGCCTCCACCAGCTTGCCGGCGCGACGCAACTCCCCCAGGCGCTCTTTCAATTCGGCCTCGATCGTCACCGTCGCCTCCAGCACCCGTTCCTTGGGCGTGACGTAATGGCTGCTGGGGTAGACGGTGAAGCGCGGAATTTTCTGCCGCGTGACCCCGGTGAGCGGGTCGAACAGGGTGAGCGACTCGATCTCGTCGTCGAACAGCTCGACACGTATGGCGAGCTCGGCATGCTCCGCGGGGAAGATGTCGATCTGGTCGCCGCGCACGCGGAAGGTGCCGCGGCCGAACTCCATCTCGTTGCGGGTGTACTGCATGCGCACGAGCTGGGCGATGAGATCGCGCTGGCCCATGCGGTCCCCGGCGCGCATGGTCATGATCATGGCGTGGTAGTCGGCTGGGTTGCCGATGCCGTAGAT
>DAIAZB010000259.1 GCA_027443745.1 Thiomonas sp.
GTGGTCAATCGGCTGCAGCGCATGTGGAGCCTGCAGCCCTGTCACGGTAAAAGCACGACCGTTCGTTTAGGTTAAGCGAAGTGGCGGAGGGTGGCAAGTGCGAAAACCCCCGGGTTGCAAAAATCCGCCACTTCGGACTCAACAAGACACGACCGAGCACAGCGGCGCGCCTGTGTCCCCGGCACGGTGTCGAGCCCGGCGTGGCCCCACGGCTCAGGGCTATGGATGCGGGGGTTGACTGGACAGAAGACGCGACGGCCAGCACGGGAATCGGGGTGGGACGATGGCGACAACCGCGCATCAGCGAAGCTCCGGCCAGGCTGCTGGGTGGACTGCGCGGGCGTGAAGCTGAAAAAACACCGTTGCGCCGCGCAACGTCCTCAGGCCTTCTCGGCCGCGGCCCGGTGCAGGCGGTCGCGTACCGCGTCCCAATGGGCATCGGCAGGCAGGACCTGGGCCCAGATGGCCTCAAGCCCGGCGGCGTCCAGTTCCCGCAAGGCCGCGTAAAGCGCCTGGGCGTAGGCGGGTGCCTCGGCCGGCATGGCCAGCCAGCGTGAGTGCCGATTGGCGCCGGGCGCGGCCCGTGGCGCCAGCACCCCGATGCGTTGCGCAAGTGGCCAGGCGGTGTCGAGCGCAGCGACCTGGACCATGTGCAATGGAGTGACCGGGGCGTAGTGCGAAGCGAGCGCGCCGGGCACCCGAGGTGCCTCTGGCGCTGCGTCCGTTGCCTGGACTGCCAGGCCCGGTTCCAGGTCCGCGCGCTGTGGTTGCAGTCGCGTGCCCTGAAGCCGATGCGGCGGCGCCAGCAGACTTTGCTCTGTGCACCCCAGCGCGGCCGCGATAGCCTGCGCCTGCACACCGCCCGGGCGCAGGATACGTGGCAAGCCGTCCAGGGTGTGCAGGCGCGAGCAGTCGACGATGGTGCTTTCGATGCCCACCGCGCAGGCACCACCGTCGAGCACCAGGGACACGGCCTCGCCTAATTCACTGCGCACATGGGCCGCGGTCGTGGGGCTGATGCGGCCGAAACGGTTGGCCGAAGGCGCGGCCAAGCCACCCTGCCCGCCTCGGAACGACGCCAGCACGGCTTGGGCCACGGGGTGGTCGGGGCAGCGCAGGGCGATGGTGTCTTGCCCGCCGGCGCAAGCCTCGGCGGCGCCGGCGCGTCGCGGCAGCACCAGCGTCAACGGGCCGGGCCAGAAAGCGGCAATCAGCTTGCAGGCCAGGTCGGGCAGCTCGGCGGCCCAGCGCATGGGGTCGGCGTCGCGGTGCAGATGGACGATGACGGGATGATTCGCCGGACGGCCCTTGGCAGCGTAGATCTTCGCCACGGCCTGGGGGTTGGCGGCGTCTGCGGCCAGGCCGTACACCGTCTCGGTCGGCAGGCCGACGAGTTCTCCGGCTTCCAGCAAGCCCGCAGCCTGAATGATCTCGCGGGGATGGACGGTGGCCGGCGTGACCCGCCGTGGCCCACGGCCTTGGGGTTGCATCAGAAGGGCTCCAG
>DAIAZB010000260.1 GCA_027443745.1 Thiomonas sp.
GGTCCAACTGTGTCGTGCCACCGGCTGCCGACTCGGGCTGGTGACCAATGGCGAGCGCTGGATGCTGGTCGATGCCCCGGTGGGTGCCGTCACTACCTTCGCCAGCTGGTACGCCCGCATCTGGAGCCAGGAGCCCATCACTCTGCAGGCCTTCGTGCATCTGCTGGGGATTCGGCGCTTCTTCGTCGATGAGTCTGAACAATTGCCGGCGCTGTTCGACCGATCGCTGAAGTATCAGGACGAGGTCACCGACGCCCTCGGTGAGCAGGTGCGCCGCGCCGTCGAAGTGCTGATCCAGGCGCTCGACAAGGCCGACCAGGATCGCGACCGCGAATTGCTGCGCGATGCGAAGGAGTCGGAACTCTATGAAGCCGCACTGACGGTGATGATGCGGCTGGTGTTCCTGCTCTCCGCCGAAGAGCGCGGCTTGCTGTTGCTCGGCGACGAACGCTACGAGGCCAACTACGCCCTCTCGACGCTGCGCATGCAGCTGCGCAAGGAGTCCGAAGAGATTCTCGAACGTCGCTGGGATGCCTGGTCGCGGATGTTGGCCATCTTCCGCGCCGTATTCGGTGGCATCGAACACGAGAACCTGCGCCTGCCAGCGCTAGGTGGCTCGCTGTTCGACCCGGACCGATTCCCCTTCCTCGAGGGCCGCGCCAAGGGCTCCGACTGGCGCACCGACACCGCCAAGCCGCTGCCGATCGACAACCGCACCGTGTTGCTGTTGCTTGAGGCCATTCAGCAGTTCCAAGGCCGAACGCTGTCCTACCGCGCACTGGACGTCGAACAGATCGGCTACGTCTACGAGGGCCTGCTGGAACGCACCGTCAAGCGCACTGCCGAGGTCACGCTGGAACTGGATGCCACCAGGAGCGCCAAGACGCCACAGGTCAAATTGGCCGAGCTGGAATCCGCCCGTCTCGACGGCGCGGATAGCCTGGCCACATTGCTTCAGGAACGCTCCGGCAGTTCCGCCAGTCGCGTGCGCAACGATCTGGTCAAGCCAGTCGACGACGTCCTTGCCGACCGCCTGCTGGCCGCCTGCCACGGCAATACGGCGCTGCGTGATCGCATCAGGCCCTACGCGCACCTGGCGCGCACCGATCCGTGGGGCTATCCGCTGGTCTATCCCGCCGGGGCGTTCATCGTCACCACCGGCTCCGACCGGCGCGAGACCGGCACCCACTACACCCCGAAATCGCTCACCGAGGCCATCGTCACCGAGACATTGACGCCGATCGCCTACATGGGGCCAGCCCAAGGCACCCCGCGCGAGCAGTGGGTGCTCAAATCTCCCGCCGAACTGCTCGACCTCAAGATCTGCGATCCGGCCATGGGCTCGGGCGCCTTCCTGGTGCAGGCCTGCCGCTGGCTGGCCGATCGCCTGGTCGAGGCTTGGTCACAGGCTGAAGGCACCGGAAAGACGGTGAGCGTGGATGGCGAAGTCTCGGATGCGCCGGGCACCAAGGAGCCTCTGCCCCGCGACACCGAGGCCCGCACCATCATCGCCCGCCGCCTCATCGCCGAGCGTTGTCTATACGGCGTTGACCTGAATCCACTGGCCGTCGAGCTCGCCAAGCTCTCCATCTGGCTAGTCACACTGGCCAAGGACCGCCCGTTTGGCTTCCTCGACCACAACCTGCGCTACGGCGACAGCCTGCTCGGCATCCACCGCTTGGATCAACTCACCGAACTCGTCATGACGCCGACTGGCAAAGGCCAGCAGCGCCTGTTCGGGCAGAACATCGAGCGGGCGGTTCACGAGGCGATCGAGTTGCGGCAACGGCTGCGGGCGATGCCGATTCGCGACATCCGCGACGTCGAGGTGATGGCACGCTTGGATGCCGATGCGCGCCGGAAGCTCGAAGTGCCGGAGCGTATCGCCGATGCATTCATTGGAGAAGTCTTCGCATCAGGGGGCAATGGCGCAGCATTGGAGAACGCGCTGGCGTCGCTGGCCATTCAGGCTGGACAGGTCATTGATGGCGACCGGGATGTGCTCGCCTCGATGCAGCGGAGATCGGTAGCCGCGCTGTCCACCGATCTGCCCGCCGACAGACCCACGCGTCGGCCCTTTCATTGGCCGTTGGAATATCCCGAAGTCTTTACTTCACCGAATGGCGGCTTTCATGCTGTGATTGGTAATCCACCATTTCTTGGCGGCCGTAGGATCACATACCGACATTCTGAAGCACTGCTCGCATATTTGAAGTCATGGCTTCATGGGGCCGCAGGAACAACAGATCTGTGTGTTTACTTCCTACTCCGCGCGTCCTTGGCGACTGGTCGGCTTGGGTTTGTCGGCCTTGTGTTAAGCGATATAGTTTCGCAGGGTGAGTCAAGAATTAATGGTTTGGAACGCCTGCTGTCGGAAGGCATGGTGATTTACAGATGCGTTCCTTCAATGGCGTGGCCTGGAGAGGCGGGCGTAAAGATAGCGCTTGTTTATATCTCGAAGGGTGCATGGAGCGCTTCAGTCACTGTTGGGACAATCACATGTAGGGGGAGCGTTAACTCATACCTGCAGTTCTCAGATGGAAATCAGGAATCCTCTCCCCTTCAGTTAATGAGCAACGAGGGACTATGCTTCTCGGGCCACTACCTTATGGGCCAGGGATTTGTAATAGGTGCTGTCGAGCGAGATAGACTACTTGGCGCCAACAAAAATAATGCAGAAGTAATATTTCCCTACATACGTGGCGACGATATAAATAATGAGCCAAGCCAGTCGTCTGAGTCTTACGCAATTAATTTCTTGATGCGCGATCTCAAGGAATGTGAACGCAGGTATCCAGAATGTGTTTACGTGGTTCAAAAACTCGTAAAACCAGAAAGAGACGTTGTTAAGAGAAAGGCCAATCGCGAAAGATGGTGGAGGTATGCAGAGGCACGACCTGGTCTCGAAGAAAAACTGTCAAATCTCGATAAGGTCATAGTGCAGCCTTTTACGGCGAAATACCTCTTTCCAACCTTTGCGCCAGCGCGCAGCGTCTTTGCCGTAAGCGTTAAATTGGCGGCGTTGTATTAATTTTTCCGAGGTGCGATCACGATGCTATCTCCGATCATTTCAGGAGTTTGCTTCCATGTCATCCGATATTCCTCAACGTCAACGCCGTAGCCAGGAAGAATGGCGTCA
>DAIAZB010000261.1 GCA_027443745.1 Thiomonas sp.
ACAAAACCAGCATGACGAGGTACTGGGGATAGGTCAGCCCGAGTTTGGCGAGCAAAGGCTTGTACACCTTGGTCATGGCCAGCGAGGCGGAATACAGGGCAAAACACACTTGTTGGTCAAGCAGCAGGGATTGATCGGCCATCGCCGTGTTCGTTGTTGCCGTTGTTTTTGCCATGCCATCAATGTAGCGCGCAATTGAATTGTGCGCAATTGAATTGCGTGCTTGATATCCGGCGCACCTTTCGAAGAGGATCATGCCCGTTGATGTTTTCAGAACGATCTGGTGCGCCCGGCTGGAATCGAACCAGCGGCCCTTGGCTTCGGAGAGCAAAGCATAGAACCGCTGAGACCCGCATGAATGCTTGATCTGCTAGTATTTTCACGGCCATTTGTGGGAATTGAGTGGGAATTGAGGGTGAAGCCATGGCATATTTCGAGCAACGCAAAGCGGGATGGATGGCGCAGATTCGGCGGCGCGGTATGCCGACGATCAGCAGGACTTTCGATCTCAAGGCCGATGCGGAAAGTTGGGCGCGCGAGGTGGAGCGTGATCTGCAGAAGGGGAACATCGCCGCTCTGGACACTTCCGCGCAACGGGTTACTGTCGCCGAAGTTGTTGCGCGTTTCCGCACCTCAATGGTCGAAAGCTACAAGGCGTCGAACCTCGCTCCCATTGAAAGCAGGCTGAAGGCCATCGAAGCCAAGTGGGGCGATTTGTTCCTTGCGTCCGTGCGCCCTGTTGACCTCGCCAGGTGGCGCGATGACATGCTCGGCTCCGGCCTCGCGGCGCAGAGCGCGAAGCACTATCTCAACCTGATGTCCCGGCTGCTCCGGTTCTCCGAGCAAGAGCTTGGTATTCAGTTGCCGTCTGGCAACCCGGCAAAAGGCGTGCGCAAGCCCGCTGGCGGCAAGGCTAGGGACCGGCGCTTGCGGGCGGGCGAGCTGGACTACTTGCTCCGATCTGCGGACGCTGCGCGGGCTGCAGGCGTTCGCCAGATCATCCTATTGGCTGTCGAGACCAGCATGCGCTTGGGCGAACTGCTCGGGCTGGAATGGGCGCGTATTGATCTGAAAAAACGCACAGCGCACTTAGTGGACACCAAGAATGGCGAGAGCCGCACCATTGCGCTTTCAAGCCTGGCTGTGGACGCGCTGCGTGCTTTGCCCCGCCGAATTGATGGCCGGGTTTTCGGCTGGAAGCCCGGGCATGAGAACGGCGCGTTCGAAAATCTCTGGCAGCGGTGTCTTGCCCGCGCCCGGAAGCTCTACGAGGGCGATTGCGCCGCGCAAGGGGTCGAGCCCGATCCCGCCTTCCTGGCCGATCTGCGCTTCCATGACCTGCGCCACGAGGCCACGTCGCGGCTGTTCGAGAAGGGCCTGGGCATCATGGAGGTGGCCAGCATGACGGGGCACAAGTCCCTGGCCATGCTCAAGCGGTACACCCACGTCGAGGCGGAGAAGCTGGCACGGAAGTTGGGATAGCATCGTGACATGCCAATCGTCTTCCGCCACAAGGGATTCCGCTTCCTGTTCTTCTCGAACGAAGGCAACCCGCGCGAGCCAGTTCACATCCATGCCGTCAAGGATGGCATTGACGCAAAGTTCTGGCTTCACCCCGTGTGTGTGGCTTACAACGACGGCTTTGATGCCAAAACCTTGCGTGAGCTTGTTCAGGTGATCGAAAGCCATGTCAACGACATCGAAAGGGCCTGGGATGAACACTTTGGTTAGGGCGCAATCCGTCACCTTCGACGACGACAGCATGCAGGTGCAACTTTCCGATGGGCGCGTGCTAGGCGTGCCCTTGGCCTGGTTTCCACGTCTGCTACATGCCACCCCCGTCCAACGCGCTGTCTACACCATCAGCACGCGCGGCCTGCACTGGGAAGAACTTGACGAAGACATCTCCGTCGAGGGACTGCTCGCCGGCGTGGGCGACCTGACCCACCGCCACGCTGCTGCGGCGTGAACGCTGATCTGCACCACGAGGTTACAAGCCGATTGTTCGAGAAGGGCCTGGGCATCGTGGAAGTTGCTAGCATGACTGACCACAAAAGTCTAACTATGCTAAAACGCTACACACATTGAGGCTGAGAAGCTGGCGGCAAAGCTCGTCTAGTCATTACAGCAGCGCTGGAAGCTTTGGTGTGATGGTCCTTCATTAAACACGCAAACTACTAAGATGGCAGACCCACAACAACCGAATCAACCAAACGTGAAGCTGCAAGGGCCATTCATGTCGGCTGTGTCTATGCCGTTACCAACACCACCGGCATACTTCAATGGTTTTGGCATTGCTGGAGGAGCGACAGACATCACCATCACGCTGATGAACGGCAACGCCTTCGTTGGCTCGGTGCAAGCACCACCTTCTGTAATTAAGGAATTGTGCAAGGCCCTTACCGATACGGTCTCGCAAATTGAATCCGCAACAGGTACGGATTTCAAAATGTTGAGCGAACTCTTAGAGCTTGTGTCAAAGAAGTCATGAACACAATTGACCAATCCAACCGTTTTGCGAACACGATTCGAAAGCTCGACAGCTTTCGTGAGTTTAAGGATGGGTGGGATCTAGGCCGCGGCGAGAAAATTTTCGAGAGTTCAATTGACTCCGCGAAAAAGATCGCTGAATTCGCCTACGAAATAGGCATCTGGAAAAGTTCGGCCTTTCCTACACCATCAGGCTCGGTTCTTCTTGCGTTTCCCATATCTGCAGAGTTGGATATTGAAGTCTACGCCGAAACGGATGGGACTTTTAGTTTTTCTTGTGAACGCTCCGGCGTCGACGACATTCACTATCCCGACTGCACCTTTAAAGATGCATGCCTCTTACTGAGGCTTTTCGGACAAAACACAATTGGATCGACATGGTCGTTCGAGTCCTCAATTACGAACAGTTTTACGATCACGAACTCAAGCGCTTTCGAAGTCCAGCGTTTTGCCCATCCTCCGACGGAGGGATTTCAGCGTTCGATTATGAGTGCGCCTCGGAAAAATCCGGGAGTATGTGCCAACACATCGATCAATTTTATCAAAGAATATCGGGAACCCCCGTATATTACTGGCATCTCAATTCCTTCCCGAGCGACACAGAAGTCCTCGTCGAGGGCAGAGAACACGATCCATGCCATGTGAATATTCGCAGCACAATCGCAGGGGAAAAGCAAAAAAAATTCAAAGATCGTTGTGCCAAGTTTTTTAAAGATTTCCAACAGGCAAACGGCATAGAAGCATTCAGCCGGTGCGACGAGCCAAGTGTACCTGCAGGCTGTTCCACGGCTTGCAATCAAGACGACACAAGCTAACAGGTCTTGATCTCTACGTGTTGCGCTGCTGCTGTTGCACTGCCGCGACGCACGTTTACCGCGATTACTGCGGCGTGCCGTCGCTCGGCATTGACCCAATGTTCGCCATGTGGAATCCTCGTTGTCGTTCGAACGACACCGGGGAATCACCATGACCATGCAATTCAAGATCAAACGTCTGTCGGCGCTGATGGCGCTGGCGCTTGTGGCTGGCTCGGCCAGTGCGGCCAATCTGTGCGGCGGGGCCTATGGAAACATCCCCGGGATGGGGTGCCCTGCCAACAGCGGGAACACCAGCGGGATGGTGGACTCGACCCAGCATGGCTGGGTGGGGGCGCAATCAGCGCCCCCTTTGAGTCCATCATGGTTGCCGACGCAAACGGACACGCTGACCCAAGCGTTGCAAGCTGCCAGCAATGGACAGCTTCCGGTTTATCCTAGCTATAACGGATATACGGTTCCAGCGGGCTATGAAGCTCTTGTATCGATCCCAACGCCACAAAATCTCCCCACCCCATACATCTTTGGAGCTTGCAACCCCATTTTTACCACGTTGTTTTACAACGGATCGTCATATATCGTTGGCGCAACCACGAATTCGTTTGGTTGCGGCGGCGGTTGAGCCACCGGGACGCCCGAAATCATGGTTAAAACTGCCCCTGGCTCCCCGTGGTGAAGCTGAAATTGCGGTTGAATGGCGTGCCGTTATCCGCGCCGGTGAGTGTCACGCTGTAGGTGGTGTTGGGTTGCAGCGGATTCGTCGGGAAGGCGAAGGCTGCAAATGGCGGCAGATCCTTGTTGGGGTCGTTGCTGGAATCCGTCAGGTTCAAGGGGATCTGATTGCCGTTTGGATCCAGCATGACGCCAGAGGTCAGCAGCACCGTGTCGCTCAGGTTCCCGACAATCGTGATCGGCGTGCCAATCGGGTTCGTCGCGGTGTTGACTGGCTGTCCGCCTACATAAGGCGATGGGGTCTCTTGGCGGGCGCTTTCATAGTCAACGCCTGTTGAGCCCTGGCACGGAAAGGTCAGCGGACTGCTGGACAAAGTTGGTGCATCCGTTGCCGTGTTGCCAAAGTCCATGGTCAGGGTATACATGGGCGCGAGAGGACCAAAATTCAGTGCCATGTATGAAATGCCGACGTCGCTGGTCGGGAAAAACATCACTGCGAGGTGGTACGGCACACTGGCAAGTGCAAGCACTGATGCTGCGCCGCCGGCGTTGTTTGTGGCAGAGGGTGCGATGACCTCACCCGCGTTCTGGAGTTGGTATCCGACATAGGCAAACCGGGCCGCAGGCGTCGATCCAGTGAACCCGGTATTGCCTTGGGTTTCATAGTGCCCCGTGTATTTGTTGTCTGCCATGTACCCCATGTGGTTCACCGCAGCCTGGTCGAGCAAGGTGTTCTCACTCATGGTCGGGAATCCGCACTGCTGGCGCATCGCGTTCAACTGGTTGAATGCGGCCAGTTCTTGCGAGCCCGCGGCGTAGGTCGGACTTGCCGTCGCGCCGGTGTTGGTGGTCGTCGGCGCGGTTGATGTGCTGGTCGACCCCGTGCTCGCGGTGGTCGAGGAAGCACCCCCACCCCCGCCGCCGCAGGCGGCGAGCAGGGTTGTCAGGGACAGGGCGGCCGCCAGGGTGGCGAGCTTCAAGGGGTGGCGATCAGTTTGCATGGCGTGTCCTTTCGGTGGGTTGATTTGAATGGGTGATGCTTCGATTCAGCGCCAGGCGAAATGCCGGGCCTTGGTGTCAGTCCTCGCCTGGCAGCATCAAGGTGATGCAGGGCCGCCCGGCATCGTCCGGCCCGACCATGAATTTCAAGGTCACTTTGCGCGGCATGACGCCACGGCCAGCCGTAGGCGTGCGGTGCAGGGAGTAGAAAAGGGGTTGCTGGCTGGCGTCCAGGCCACGGCGCACCGCCCCGCGAACCGCCAGGCTGAGCATCCAGCACACATCCCACAGGCGGCCCGATTCGCTTTGGCCGGTGTAGCCCTTGCGCTTCTCGGTTTCCTCTATCCACTCCACGCAATCGCCCCACGCAGCCGAGGTCATCGCCACCGGCCAGACGATGCCCGCCTCGCGCGCGGTGGCCGAAACGTCGATCAGTTGCCCGTCCTCGATGGCCTGGGCACGGGTGTAAACGCTGATTGCTTCACCAAACAGGTTTTGCATGGCGTTTTCGGCCTGGTTTCCCCCCTCATTGGGAGTGAGGGCCTCAGCTTTGGACGGGGCGGCGGCCTGTGTGGTGCGGGGGGTTTTGAGGCTTGTTGTGTGCATGGTGGTTCTCCGGGGTGGTTCAGGTTCTCATCGGTCGGTCGGGCTCGCAAAGCGAGCTTTCAAGCCGGTGCCTGACACGACCTCAGGGAGTGACTGGCATGCAGGGCTGCAAGGGGCATGACAGCCGCTTTTTTTCGCGGCTGGCGTGACGCTTGCAGAGGGCTTTAGCCCGACCCTGGAAGGCGCCGAAAGTCGTGCCAGACTGGCTGATGAGAACTACCTGGCGAACTCGCACACTGAAAGGCTCACCCGCGCCACACAGGGCAAAGCCCTGTTAACGCCCCACAGGGGCGTATCCATCGCCCCTGTGGGGCGGTGACCAGGCTTGGCCTCAGCCGGTGCGCAGCACGGGCGTCGCTTTGGATGCCTGGCGCGAGCCTGGCATTGCCTCGGCAGTGGTGTTGTCGGCGGCGCCTGACGCCGATGCCTTGGTCGTTGGGTGAGGGATGGAACCCGAAGGGCCGAGACGCTACGCGGCTCGGGGCGCAGCCTGACAAGCCCGGCCCCGCAGGGGACACCCCCAAGAAGTTGAGCAGGAGCCCACAGAAAGGCCACGGCAAAACTCGATGAAGGCCACAAAAAACCTACAGCAAAGCCCCATGAAACCTGTGTGAAGCCATGCCTTGGGCCCGTGAAAGACCAAGAAAATCTAGGTCTTTTCAACTGGAAAACCTGTGTCTTTTGTAGTTGTTTCGCATGCCTTTTCCAGGGAAAAGCCACACGAAAGACCCGGCAAGCCTACGGCTTTGCCACGGGCTTGCTGTGGGAAGCGAGTGGCTTCCAGCAGTGGAAGTTGGCGATACGCGACACCGGGCGCAGCTCGAAAGCCTATTCCAGGTTCGACGACAGCAAGCCGATGTGCAGGGCCCTCATTATCCGCGTCTACTGATTCACGCGCACCACCTGTCACCCATGCTGCCGCTCCAAATCCACCGCCTGCTTTTCAAGCAACTTACGCTTCTCAAATGCCTGTTTTTCTAGCAGCATGGTGCGATGGAGCGCTTGGGCCACATCTAGCGCGCTCTGTTGATAATGTTGGTTCGCGCTGGCGAATTGGATGCACGCGGGGATTGTAATCTGCCCTGCGCAAAATAATTGCGCATGCTTAATTCCATCCTGAATATTCGTATCGTGAGTCGTGTAATAGATAGAATTCTTGAGGCCTGTAATGCTATCGGCAATGCCCTGTATTTCATCGCCATCGCCATATATTGCATCGGCGATTTCTGCTCTTTTAATGCCTGAATTGGGTCCAATGATGGCAGATTCTTGAGTTAATGATGCCCGCATCTTGTCTACCATCATTGAAAACTTGCTATCTAATATTCCTAATTTGGAAATAACGTCAGTCGCTTGATCTGAATCTCTATGAAGGTCTTGAGCTGTTTGCAGGGTTTGATGGAGGTTGTTTGCATAAATCAATTCGCGCTTCTTGATAGAAGCGGAAAGCAACATGATCTGGCTGTTTTTTGTTGCAATAGCTTCCAGCCATGCGACACGCTGGTTAAAAACACTCGGGCTTGCTCTCTCAAAAGTGTACGCAAACGAGCTGCCACCGCTTCCACCCGTGATCTGTAGCTGATCGCCAATCAGTGTCCCCGATGCTGGAATCGTCCCGCCGAATGACTGGGCTGGTTTGATTTTTAATACAATAGTTTCCCCGCCAATTGCCCCGGAAATCCCATTATTTGAAATCGAAATGCGGCTTTTATTGGGTGATAAAAGTACCTCTTCCATGCGCCCCGTGATAACATTCCCGGTCGTCTCGACGATTTGAAGAAGGATGGCAGCATTCGCATATTGTGCAACGTAAGTTCCTGAAATATTCTCGGCTTGCGCATTGGACATTCCGGCCATTAACATCGATGCAGTGAAAATGAAACTCCAGAAGCGCGGCATCTTTCCCCCTCATTAGAATTGTCTGAAATATGGCCCAATTAGGAATTGCATCACCGCAATTGATAACCACCAGGCAACTGCTTCCCGTATTCTTCTATGCTCTGTCAGCTTAGCTTAGGTTGAGCATGCAAGATTGGCCCATAAATTAGCCCTTGGTCAGTTGGGTTGTCCCAGCATCATTTTCGGCCTGGTTGGCTTTGGCTGCCGCGTTCTTGGTGATGGCCGCGACCTTGGGCAAGGGCGAGCCCGCGCCGCCTTCGTCGTCGTTCTTGTTCTTGCTCGCCAGCCCCACCGCACCTCCGCTCAGCCGCGCGCCCACCATGGCGTTCACACTCTTCTCGTCCTGGATCTCATCTCCAACCCCCATGGACTGCCCGATCCAGCGCATGACTTTGCCAGGCACGACAGAAATCAGGTGCGCAGATTTGTTAGCCATGAGGTAGATCACCACCGTGATGATGCCCAACTCCATGAGCGCGCTCCACGGCCCCACGATGCTCCCCTGCATGGCGCTGGCAAACGCGATCTGAAGGCCGGTTCCAATGAACCATGCCGCCGCGTTAACCACGAGAATCGCCAGGAACAGGCCGAAGATCATCAGGGTTGGCCGCGCCAGGATGTCCAGCGCATGGAAGTACCCCGCGCGCCCACTCGACCCCATCAGCCCATCCCCTTCGGGGAGGACGTGGCTGAACGCCCAGATGGGCGCGGCCACCAGCATTTCGAGAACCAGGACCACCCAGCCGATGACCCCGATGGAGAACAGGATCGCCGGCAACATGGGCAAGTAATAGGCGCCGATAGACAGGAGTGCGATGCCGGTGAAGGTTGTCGACCAGAAGAATGGTGCGACGGCCTTAAGTCCAGCCACGGCTCCCGCAGCGAATGTCGAGGCTGCGGCACCCGGAAGCCCAGCAATCGCGCCGAGCAGAGGGACGGAACGCCCCTCCGCAGCGGCCTGCTCTGACGCCTCTTTCGCGCCCGCCACGACTCCGTTTGCAGCAATCCAGCTACCCCAGAGCGACTCGATGGCATCGATCCCATACATCGAAGCGCTCTGGATGCTCATGATCGGATCACCCGAGGTCATGGCATTGATGAGGCCGCTATTCGCCTGCAAAAACGGATGGGCAGCCCAGCATGAGACCGCTGCCCAAACCCCACCAGGCAACGATGGGCAGTCCAGATTGCCCGCCCCCGCTCCTGCAAGCATCGCGCTCCCACCAAACGAGTTGGCGTCTTCCTGCGCCACGTACTGCGTGATGGCGGCGAGCCCAGAATTCGTACTGTTGGAGATCACGCCGTTCAGCGCGGCCATATCGGGCGAGCCATAGGACAGCGTGATGGATTGCCCGCTGGCATCCTCATTGAATCGTGCGAGCTGGTAGAAGTAGAACCCCGCCCCAGCCCAGCCCGTGCTGTTCGCCCCAGACTGGAATGCCGACATCTGGGAAGTAAGCCCGCTGTTCTGCGCCAACGCATTGGCGCTCACCGCAGCCTTCACGGCGGCGGCGTAATCGCCCATGGCCTTGTCAAACAACCCGGCAGGAATAGGGGTGCCGTTCTGGCCGGACTGTGTCCAACTCATGGCCGCGGTGATCGCGGGCTGCAGATCGGCGGTGACGACGGAGAGTCCTTGCAGCACACCAGCGCAGAGCGCGGGCTTGCAAGTGACGGTCACTGTCCCGATCGCCGAAGGAGCCACAGAACCGCCAGCGCCTGTCGCCTGGTAGCCGGCCACGACCCCCGTCTGCTGTCCAAGCCAATTTGTGTTGGGCTTGCTGTACCCCGTGACGGTGTACCCCTCGTTAGCCAGGCCCTGTGCGATCACCCCGGATTTGAGCATCCCGGCCAGCACATCCCGGCTGATCGGGAAGGTGCCGGTAGGCGCCAGGATGCTCCCGCCGTTGCTCGCCACATACCCCACGCCAGCTGACCACACCGTGTCGGCCAGCCCAATGCCCCAGCTCGTCACCAGCATGACGATGACCTGCAGGATGTTGAGTCCGCTGGCCCAGGGAACAGGGGCCAGCATGAACATGGACAGAGCCTGCCGCAGGAAGGTCCACGTCCCCGCCTTGGCTTGCCCCGTGCGCGCCATGTCGGCCGCGCCAACGGCATGGGTGTAGACCAGGATGCCAGCACCCAGGATCAACAACGCAGAATTGACCGCCTCGAACATCGTGCCGAGCACACCGCCAGCACCGGCGGCGGATGTCCCTGTGGCCCAGGATTGCCAGCCCACCCCAAGGATCTTGGAGAGGAACTGGACGGAAATGTCGTTGGCGGCGGGAATGAGTGAGAGGGTCATGCTGTTTCTCCTTCGTCTTCATGCTCATTGGTGATGGTTTCGCGCTCGTACTCGCCGGTGTCTTCTTCGTCCTCTGCGTCGGCCTGTCCTTCCCCTTCCAATTGGTAGTCAAGGCTGGTGTCTTTCGCCGCGCTGCGGCCCATGGCCTTCGCTATGTCAGCAAGCCGCCGCAGTTCGGGCGGCAGGCCATCCTTGTCTTCCTCGCGCGCATTGCCCAGGGCCTTTGGCGGATGCTCATCGAGCCATTCCCGCGTGGCGCCAAAGGATTGGAGGATGTCGCTGTCCTCGCCGAGTCCAAGCGACACGGCATATTGGGTCATTGCAGGTGTCGGCAGCAGCGTGTCCTCGTCGTGCTCAATGTCCTTCACGTTGAAGACCAAATCCGTGGTGAACCGCATGCGACTGAGTTGCACATAGGTCTGCTCGCGCGAGGCCATGCTGCCGTCGGCAAAAACAACCGCGTGATCAACCGTCGCGCCTTGTGATGCATGGGTGGTGACGGCGTAGCCATGATCGATTTGGCTGTACCCCACGCCGGGCGGGGCTTTGCCCTCGCCCATGTGTTCGTGCTCAGGCTTGATGGTGACCACTTCACCCCTGTCCAACTTGATGGTGACGACGGGCTTGCCGGCCGGGTCGAGGTCCACCCGCTGCACCATCCCCAGCTCGCCGTTCATCACACCCAAAGCGCGGTCGTTTTTCTTGAACAGGATGCGACCGCCCTCAAGAATCTCGCGCTGCCCAAGGCTCTTGCCTGAGCGGTCGCGGGCGGTGATGGTGGCGCCGGGGCCGAGCACACCCCGTGCTTTTTCGTGCGCCAGCGCGGCCTCATTGAGCGCCGCAACGCTCGCCTTCGTCGCCGCCAACATCAAGCATTCCTGCGCCTGCAGCTTGCCGGTCGATTCGATACGCGCGGCCCAGCGATTGACCGTCTCTTGCAAGGCCTTGTCGCGGTCGGCTTCGACGGCGATCATGCCGTGATTCGAGAGGAGAGCAAGCGCATCGCCGGCCTCGCCGCGTCCAGCGTGCGCGACTGCTTTGGACATGTCGGCGTGCGCCTTGCGCTGGCGCTGGTTCTGGGTCATGGCAACGCAACCGACACGCTGTTGCAAGGCACGAAACGCCCCGCCGGCTTCGACAGCCTGCAACTGCTTTTCGTCGCCGATCAACACGAGCTTGGCGCCGGATTCCTCGCACAGCTTGAGGAGCTGGTGAATTTGCCGGCTACCGACCATGCCAGACTCGTCAACCATCAGCACGGTTTTCGAATCGAGCGGGTCGCGCGGCGGCGAGCCGTCGGGGCCCGGCTGGCACGCCAACAGCAGCGAGGCGATGGTGCTGGACTGGATGCCAGCATCCTGCTGCAAGCCGATGCCGGCCTTGCCGGCCAAGGCCGCGCCCCTGACGCGCAGGCCCTGCGCCTCCCACGCCATGCGCGCAGCCTTGGCCATGGTTGTCTTGCCGGCGCCGGCTGCGCCGCGCACCAGCTTGACGGCGCCTTCGGCCTGGCAGATATGCCGCACGGCGGCTTGCTGTTCAGGGCTGAGCTCGAAGCCTTCTTCTGCCGCGAAGTCCGCCATGGCTTTGTCAACCTGCGGCGCCGGCACGGCGTGCGCGGTGCTGGCCTGCGCGGCCTCTGCCATTGCCGCCATCTCCTTTTCCAGTGCGAACATCGCGCGCGTGGTGTAGCGCTGTTCGGCTTGCCCCGTGCGGGCTTTGCTGCTGTCTTCGAGCCCTGGCCGAGCGCGCAACCTGACCAGTTCGCGGTCCTGCATCAGGGCCTGCACCTCGTGCTCGATCGCGTCGGCGTTCATGCCTTCAACGCCCTGCGCGGCCACTGCAACCTCACGCCAAATGGCGGGCTCTGTAAACGTCGATTCACCCCTGGTGAGCGCCGCCAGCACATCGACGCGGTCATAGACCGGCGCCGGGTGCTCAGCGTCGGGATCCTGGAAACGCGCGGCTTCCAGGCTGTCAGAGCTGACGCCATGCGCTGCGGCGCGCTTCTGCCAGTCGGCTTGCAACACCTCAGCCTCGAGCACTTCCTTACCCCTGCGCGTGGCCAGCGCCGCCACGCCCGCGGCCCTGGCGCCTTCGGTTCCGAGTTCAGTCATGGCTTCTTTGATCTGATCGCGGCGCCGGCTGAACTCATCACATCCCGCTTGGCTGACGGCGGCCAACTTGAAGCTGCCTCCATCGCGCTCCACGTCGAGCCCCAGCTCGCGCATGGCGGCGGCCAGCTCGGCGCGGTACAGCGCCCCCAGCGCCATCTTGTTTTTCATGAGCGCGTTGTTCTCGATCCCGCCCCAAGACCCATCAGCGCGTTGCGCCAAGTTGGCAATCACGCAATGTGTGTGAATTTGAGGGTCTTGTTCGCGGCTCGATCCGTGACGATAGGCTGAGGCGACGAGCTTGACGCGCTCTGCCTGCTGGCCGCCCTTCCCACGGCGGCCCAGCTCGAGGCGTTGCTCGAGGTGCTCAAGCGCCCGCGCTACGGCACGACCCTGCGCCTTCTCGATGGCGGCCTGCAGTTCGTGGCCGCCGGCTGCCCACGCCACCGAAACAGATTTAGGAGCAGAGAACGTCAGGTCCACGCCCATGCGACGCGGCTTGCCCTCGGGCCGCTTCTGGCCCAGGATCTCGCCTGTGTGCGGGTGCTCGCCCATCAGCACTGCAACCTGGTCTTCGCGACTCACCGAGCCGTGCAGGCCCAGCGCGGCGGCGCCGGCGCCGAGCCATTGGCTCGGTGCCCCTTGCGTACCTTGCGAGTAGTAGTCCTCCACGTTGCCGGGGTTGTCCGTGCTGTCCTCATCCTCACGCGGGTAATTGGCCAACGCGCCCGCGTCGGAGCGGGAGGAGCCTTTGAGAGGTTTGATGCTGAGCATGGTTTCAATCCTCTGGGTTGGGGTTGTCTTCTTCGGTGTCTTCCGTGGCGTGGAGGCATACCGAGGCGCTGGCCGTCGGTGCTGGCAAGGTTTGGACTTGTGGTGTGGGTGCGCCGGTGGTGATGGACTGCGCTGGCGGTGCCGTCTCGGCCAGCGTGCTGGCGAGTTCCATCAGGAGGCCGAGGCCAGGCAAGATCGCGTCGGCTGCCATACCCGCCATGTGCCCACCGATCTCTTCAGCCGGCCCTGGTGCTTCTTCGGTCTTGGGTTCCTCGGTGGCCCGCTGAGCCACCGTGGCGGTAGGTGCTGGCGTTGCTGGCGTGGAGGTTTCCGTGTGGAGAAGGTTGTCCAGACGGTCAAGTGCGCTCAAGCTTGGGCTTGCCGGTGTTGCTGGTGGTGGCTCTGCCGCCGGAACTGATGAAGGTGTTGCATCACCATGCGATGGCGGCTTGTCGTCCTGTTCTTGCGCGCCTGCGGCTGCCTGGGCCGCTAAAAATTCTGTGGTCCATGGCGCTGGCATATTTGCCGGAGCCGTCTTCTCTGGTGAAGCGGGCGGCCAAGCCAGGCGAAACACCGTGTTTCCGTTGTCCAAAAGGAAGGCCGCCACCCCTTGGAACTTGCCGTCCTTTTTTAGGATGCCGATTTCATGGCCGAACTGCTCTGGGACGAGGACCGGCTCTCTAAATTGCTGGTAGGCGATTGTGGTGCTGGAAATGGAGTTGGAATTCAGGCCCTGCCTCGAATCGGACCTGGTCAGTCGCTCACCGCTGCGCTCGCCGACCATCTCTGACGCCCATTTTTGAGTTTCGGCCTGCACCTTGCAGATGACAGTGGTGCCGGTCATGCCCAAGAGCGATTTTGTGACGTCAGGCCCATACGCATTTCGATCATTCAACTGGTTGATGATTTGAAAGGAGTAGACCGGCATGCAGCCCTTCGACCGTCCAACCGCGAAAAATTGAGGAAACGATGGCAGTTTGCCGGCTTGTGGTAGTTCATCAAAGAACAAAAATCGTTCGTCAATTGAATTATCTGAAATTGAATCGAGCGCGCTTGTAAATGATTTGGATGCCGACTTCAGAATGGCCTTCGCCATTAACTCAAACCTCGTGCTGTTTTGGCAAATCAATATGCGCGGGAGATTCGGTTCCATCAGAAACCAGCGCCGAAATGAAATGGACTGTTTTGCGGTTGCCTCAGCATTCGCAAATGCTTCGATGGCTGGCTTCACCATACTTGACAAGCGCGTCATGAAGCTGATCGTTGGATTTTTGGCCGTAGGCCCTTCATTTAATAGCTGTGATGCGCTGGATTCGCCAGCAATCGCATGCTCGCGCAACAATGGATAATCAAGATCAAGCTCGTGCGTCAAGTCAGACCATTTCCATCGTGGGTTATTTTGAATCAGATTAATGATCAGGCCCGCCAGGATTTGTGCACTGCCTGCCGACCAGGCCACCGATTCGCCGGCAGCAATATCCGCGCCGGTTAAATTAGCTGCCAGTTCCCGCGCATCCGATTTGCTTAAAATATCCGGGGCAATATCCCATGCCACAGAACGAGAATCCCATGGCGCAAGCAGCGCGACACCAGGAATACCGCCAAAATACTCCGTGAAATCGCCTTTGAAATCGTGGATAAAGACAATCGTGCAAGAATCGGCTTGCAGCGCGGCTTGGATGGCTTCCGTCATTAGTGGAAGCATCGCCTGCGTTTTGCCCGACCCTTGCGAACCCGCATAACAAATACCGCGCGTCAGCCGCTCACGAGCCAAAGGATATTGCGGGTGCAAATGGTATTTCACCTCTTCACCCTCCCGGAAATCGTCCATGGCCGATTTATTAGCGGCCGCTGCAGCGGCTTTGAATGGCATAATCACCCGTCGGCCACGAACATTTTTTTCAGGCGGCCGCGGGTTTCCGGTACGCTTTGAAATGAAAATGGAGAACATGAAAGATGGAATGGCGATGGCAATGCCGATGGCGGTTTCAATCGTCGGCAATTCACCCTGCACGAGAAAAACGAGCGGGCGAATATAATAGCCCCACGCGTGCGGCACCGTCGCACTGAATGCGAGCCGATAATCAGCAGCGCAAATCGCAATGATCCACAAAGGCAGATAAACGGCGGAGAATGCAAAAATGGCGCTGGCGATTTTCTCGCCGAGGCGCGCAGGTTCGTAAATCAGAGTTTCGGCCATGTCGGCATTCCTATTGAGTCGCTTCAACCGCTTTAATAATCCGGGTCAGCGCTGGGCCGAGCGCGCCGCTCAACGCCTTCATGCTCGTGTTAATCTCGTCCGATTTTGCCGCAAGCCGATTTTCAAGTGCCGCCAGCCTGGACATATCGCGGCCATCCTGCATGGCCTGCTGAATGACCGTTCTGGCGGCCTGGCCGATGCTGATGCCTTGCGTCTCGGCCAGATCAGCGAGATAATCGCGTTCCGCATTTGATATGCGCAGGGAAATGGGTGTGGTGATTTGAGTCATGGCGGCGCTCCTGATGGACGGATTATTGTGGCTGAGCGTGTACAGTCAATAGTGATGCAGGGTAAACAACGGTATGCACGGTAAACACGGGTGGTTTAGAGTGTGGCGATAATGCCGCACCGAGCCCTGTTTACCATGGTTTACCGACGCTCGACACACCGAAGGTGCGTCGGGTGTGGGGAAAAAAGGCCGGTGGTTTTTGGCATGCCAAGTGGGAATCATTGCGTAATATGGAGATCAGCGTCATGTCCAAACTGTTCGCGTTTGACAATAGTGGCCAACGTACCGTGAATAAATCGGCCTTCCTTTTCAGCCAACTCGATTTCAAGTACTTTCTTGGGCGAGTTCATTAGTTTGATCTCTGGATAAACGAACTGCACCATCCATTTTTTATTTCGGCGAAAGAAAATATAATGCATACCCTCAAACGCTTCTTCGGCAGCATCGCGATAAACTCCGCCTTTTTCATATGGACTGTTCATTTTATATCCTTGATGTGTTTGGTTTATAACGATTAACTGATGCTTGCCCAGTCAGGAAGAATAGGCAAAGAAAGAATGAATACGGCCAACTCAAGGGCGGCCAGACAATAATCCGAGCCAGCCCGAATTTGAATGCGCTTGCTGCACTGGTCGATTAACTGCGCAGCGCGATAATCGGATTCATGCATGGCGAAAATGAGTTTTTCAAGATTCAACGTTCGTTCGATCAAATAACCGCGACCCGGATAATCGGTTTCTCCGATCACAGACTGCCGAAACGCTATTCTGCGTTGGGTAAATGTTTCGTACATTTTCGCGCCATCCTGTTCGGCTTGTTGCTGTTGTTTCATTTTCGATTTCTCCTGACTTTGATCATTTTGATTCATCATGTTAATTTTCCTTTGGCTCATTGGTTATCATCTGATAACCAATTTTCTTAATCTTGCTGAATGCCAGACTCCGAGCACTAACCCAATCTTCACCTTTTGCAATAAGTCCTCCTTGATCACTAATAAAGAGATTTGAGATAATGTGCCTCGCCCAGGAATCAACCTAGGTCCAGATCTGCTGCAGCACGTTGCACCGCCCCTACCGGGGCTTGCGGCTGGGCATGCCCCGCGCCTGCCGGCGCTTCGGTCTTTGGGCTTTCAAAGGGCAGGCTGCGCCCTGCCCAGCGCTCGCGTATCGTTTCGCTCGGGGCGCCATCGGCACCGAGCGATTCGAGAAAGTCGATTTCTCCGCGCAGGCTGTCGCGGGCGTCCACAGGCATGGCCGTGATGACGCGCAGCACGGCCATGGGGTAAGTCTCGCCAGGCTGGGTTTCTATCTTGTGGCGGCGCATGCGCAGCAGTCGTCCCGCAAGCACGAGGCGAAACGCCGCGCGATGGGGCAGGGGCTGGGGCCTCATCTTGTCGGCCCAAAGACCGAAGCGCCGGCAGGCGCGGGGCATGCTGCGGTGACCAGCCCCGGCAGGGGCGGGTTCTGTGCATGGGTTGGGTGGGTCGGAGAGTCGGGCAAGCCGTCAGCGCGGCCCGGCTCTCTCTCCCCCCTTTCATGGGGGAGCTTTATACGGCCCCCGTTTTCAGAGGGAGAGGCGTAGTCAGGAACACGGGTTGGCGTAGCCAAGAACACGGGTTCCGGGCTGGATTCGATGTTTTTTCGCTCGATGCGTGCAAGCTGGCGGTCGATTCCGACGCTCCACTCGTCCGTCGGTAGCTCGGCCAGCGCCTTGCGCAACTGCTGGCGGCGCTCCCTTGCTGTCGCCCCTTTTGCGTCCTCGCCCCACACGTGTCTTGCGAGCGTGTCCAGCCCGATCGGGGGGCAGGTGCCGTACCCGGGCCGCCAGCAAGCGAGCCAGTGGTACAGCACCTGACCGACGGGCGACAGATTGCGGAAGACCTGCATGCGCACGCGGCCGAACGAGCCATCGCCGAGCATGGCCCGTGTGAGCCGGTAGTTCAGGCTGACGCTGACCGCGTTGCGGCCCTCCCAGGAGCAGCCTGCAATCAGGTGGGTGAACGCGCCGCGCTCGCCGCTTTTGGCGGTCATGACGATGCTCGACAAGCGGACGAGGCTGTCCCGGATCATCTGATGCGCCCGTCCGTCTGCCGGGTCGCGCCCGATCTCTCGGCAGAGGGCCGCCAAGGTCGTTTCCAGAGTGAACGCGTCCTTGTCGGAGGCGGCGTTCGGCTGCTTTTTCGGTGGAGTGGCAAGCAGCCCCTCGATGTCCATGCTTGGTTTCAAATCGGCATGCCGGTCCGCGTCGCGCAGGGCGAGTGCAGCGCACGCCAGCAGCACGCCGAGATCCTGCGCGTCGATCTCCGGGCCGTTGAGGATGATCTCGCCACCGTTCCAGGATTGGCGCAGGTTCTCGAGGTACCCCCGCCGCTCCGGCTTGCCGTCCTTGCCTGTCTTGAGACGGACCACTGGCTTGACCAGCCCCGACAAACCCAGCGGCATGTCCTGTCGGGCGATACCTGCACGCGCATCCATCGCCCGGCGCGCCGTGGGCGAGAGGTCAGAGCGGGCCATTGCGGCGCTCCTTCCCGGACCGGTGATCGGCCCTGCCCAGCTTTTGCAGCGCGTAGGCCATGAGCCGGCCGCCTGGCTGCTTCCTGAGCCATTTGGGTTCGGTCGGCTTGCCATAGTTGGCTTTGACCTGCGCCAGACGGATGTAAAAATGCCGTTCGAGGTCATCGGCAATCCCGTACTCATTCGCCTCCGACTCGCTCATCACGGTCAGGTTGAGCTGCAGGCGCACTGCGGTGGTCAGGCTGGATGCCCCTCGCGACCGCTCCCAGTCGTCGCCATCCTTGGATTTACCGATGTGGTGCAGAACCAGGATGGCGCATCCCGTTGCCCGTGCGATGCCGCCGAGGGCGCGCATGAGCATCGTCATGTCGCCGTTGTTGTTCTCGTCGCAGTCATGCAAAAATGCCAAGGGGTCGAGAATGACCAGCCGGCGTCCCTCGGCGAGGGCGCGCAGCTTGGCGTAGAACGGGCCATGCCCGATGAGTCCGCCGGACTGCCGCTGGATCACCCGCAGGTCATCCTGCTCGTCGGTCCAGCTCTGCACGTCGAGCTCTGCATCGATTTGTGCAAGATCGTCAGGGCTCAGCGCCGCCCGCAGCTCGTTCAATCGATACTGCACCACCTTCGGAATGTCTTCGCCCATGACGATGGCGACAGGGCCACTGGCCGGGGCGGGCCAGAGCACATCCCCCATGCCGCTACAGGCGGCTTTGCCCAAGGCAACGGAGATGCCGATGTGCAAGGCCAGAAAGCTCTTGCCGACCGCGCCCTGCCCGACGATCAGGCCCACAGTGCCCGCCAGCATGCCCGGGAGCACAAAGTCCAGGTGGGGCGGTTCTGCAGCTTCGGCGAATGTGACGCGCTGGGCCATCTCACACCCCCTGCCGGCCGGTGGCGGACTTGCGGCGGCGGCCTCGGCGGGGTGATGCGGCGGCTGGGGCGGTGGCTGGCGCGCCCGGCGAAAGGATCGCCTCGAGGTCGCCACGCCGCGTCAGCCAGGTGCGACCGATTCGCACCAGCGGCAGGCTGGCATGCTGAAATTGCATCAGGCCGCGCGCCGGGTTTGTCGGGTCAATTCTGATGTTGTTTTGGACAGATTTGTGCGACCGGCAAACCGCCGCGGCAATCTGCCGCGTGTCCAAAAAATCGAGTGATGAATCCATTTTTGACCTCTAAAAAAGCGAGGTGCTCAAAAAATTGAATTCGGGTGCGTCAACCCCTCGTGAGCCTGGCGGGCGAGCACAAAAAAACCGCCGGGCGCACAGGGCGCGGGCGGCTTTCAGAGTTGATTTTTTAGGTCAGATCAAAGCGGCTCCCGCGCAAGGACGCGCGGCGGCGATGGGGCGCTGGGCCAAAATTCTGGGAGTGAGGGAGATGTGGGCCAGTGGGTGGCCTGATCTGATTTGCGCCGCGGGCCTAGGCTTGGAGTGCGCGTCCGCGCACTCGGTGATTTGGCCTTGAATTATTTTGGCCAGGGCCAAAAGCTGGGAGAGAAGGGGTAAGGGTCGGGCCCCTGCCACCTTCTTTTTGTTGATGTTCAGCGCCTTCATTTCGTGCCCAAGGCGGGCTCGGCCTGGATGCCGCGGGGCGTCATCCAGGCCGAGCCGGTCCACGTACTCCTTGCATACGCGGCCCATCCAAACAATCCAGTCGAGCGTGTCCAAAAGCTCGTCAGTTTTTGTTTGGGCTTTGCGATGTGATTCCATGGAAAACATGCTACCCCATAAAATTCCATCCGGCAACAGACTGTGCGTGATAACTTTACCACACATGTCAACCATAATGTGACGAATAACATGGTTAAAAGTTGCATTATATAGTTTTGCCTATCGGGCTTGGCGTTGCGATAGAAAAGTTTTCGACGGTTCGCACGCGTGCGATGGGAATCCAGTGGGACGCGCTGGGTGGAACAAAGTGGAATTTGTGGGAATTGAGTGGGAATGGATTCCCACTGGTGAGCGTTTTGAACGAAAAAAGCCCGGCTGATTAGGTCGGGCTTGTTCTGTAACTCGTTGATTTTTTATATGTTTTTTGGCGCGCCCGGCTGGAATCGAACCAGCGGCCCTTGGCTTCGGAGGCCAATACTCTATCCACTGAGCTACGGGCGCGGATCTCGATGCTGCTGCCAACTGGCGGTGCGTGCGGCCGCCAGTCGCTGAGCGCTGTTGCCGCTGGC
>DAIAZB010000262.1 GCA_027443745.1 Thiomonas sp.
TGGTGCCTTCGAAGGGTCCAGCTTCGCGCAATTGCAAGCCATCCACCCCGAGGCCTGCGAGCGTTGGCGCAAGCGCGACCCGAGCTTCGCCGCACCCGGAGGCGAGCGGCTGGATGACTTCTACGCCCGCGTCACCACCACCGTGCTGCGCATCGCGGCGAACCATGCGGGGCAAACGGTGGTCATCGTCAGCCACGGCGGGGTGCTCGACTGCCTGCACCGCTGCGCCACCAGCCAGGACCTGCATGCGCCGCGCACCTGGGAGTTGCGCAATGCCGCCATCAACCGCGTGCTGGTCGCCGAGGGCCGCATGACCCTGGTGGGCTGGAACGACGGCGGGCATCTGGACAGTGGTCTGGACGAAGCCCTGGGTTGATGTCCCCGGGTGCCGGCGCCGGGCCAAGGCACCGGCCAGGCTTCCTCGACAAGCAGGCGATGGGCACCGTCGACCGCTGTTCATGTGCAATCGGCGCCACGGCGATGCGGTGAGCAGTCCATCCCCGCCGCGCGGCCGTGCCCCATGACGAGCCGGAATGGCTGCTAGGCTGCATTGTGATGCAATGACCTCTTTGAGTTGCCAAGCGAACTCGGTACGGAACTCGGTCCTGTTCCTGCGGTATGGCGCAGGGCTTCTGACGCAGAGCCTGGCATCGAACCCACCACCAAGCGATTTTTCAGCATGAGCATGCGTCTTGTTGTTCCCCTGGGCATGGCCGTCGGCCTCGTCCTCATCCTTGGCAGCACACCTGCCGATGCCGGTCTTGGCCGGCCGTTGTCGGCCGCGGTACAGGACGGAACCCCCATCGCCGCGGTGCCCGGCACGCGTCTGGCAGCGAAGGCCGCTTCGGCCAGCGCCCCCGCAGCGGCCTTGTCGGTGCAAGCCCAATCGATTCAGACCCCGCAGGGTGCCAGCGTCACGGAGTACGCCGCCGCCCCCGGCCCCGTGTTCGCCATCACCTGGCGCGGGCCGTTCAAGCCCGACCTGCAGCAATTGCTCGGTCAGTATTTCGCCCCCTTCGTCCAAGGCCGGCCACGTGCCGGCCTGGGCTTGACCGCATCGGTCGTGCATGGCAATGACATCGTCGTGCACAGCTTCGGCCGCATGCGCAATTTCTACGGCGTCGCCTGGGTGCCGTCGCTCGTGCCCGCGGGCTTCGACATCGCAGGGTTGCAGCCATGAACGAGCAGAGCTGCTTGCAAAGCCTTAGGCTGGACAGACATCAAGAAGCTGGGTTCGAGCCACAAGCTGCAGCGTATAGCGCCCATCAAGAGGCATCCTGGGCCGTCCCACCTGCTGCTTGCGTTCTCGGGAAGTTTGACGCGCAGCAGCAGGTCAGGGGCCGCTCGCGAGGCCAAAGGCAAGCAAGCTTGCGTCGCCTTGGCCTTGGCGTGGCACTGTCGATGGTCGCCCTGCTGGCGGGGTGCGGTGGCGGCGGGGGAAATGGAGCTTCAAGCCCGCCTCCTGCTGCGTTGACCTTGGTCGATCCTTCGTGTCCAGTACCCAGTGCCCCATCCTCACAACCCAGTGTGGTCAACACGGTGCCTGTTTCAATCCAGCAGCTTCATGGCGCGTCCAATGCGAACACAGCCAACACGCCATTCGTCTCCGTGACGATTTGTGACCCGGCAAACCACTGCCAAACCATACCGAACGTTCTCGTCGATACAGGCTCGGCCGGGTTACGGTTGTTCGCCAATCAAATCGCCAATCTTGGCAATTACCCTGGAATTGCCACTGGTGGCGGGACTGCGCTCGCGGCCTGCGCCCAATTTGCGTCCGGTTACACCTTTGGCGGCATGCGAATGGCAACCGTGAAAATCGGCGGCGAAAACACGACTCAGGCCATTCCGATCGAAGTCATTAACGACCCGGCGTTTCCCAGCGTACCGGCGGCATGTCAGGCACAGGGCTCGGATTTCTCGGCGTCGTTGGAAGGCGTGGTCAATGGAATTCTCGGCATCAGCAACTTCAAATATGACTGCGGCCCGGCCTGCGCAGCAAACACAAACCCGGGGGTCTACTACGCCTGCAATGGAGCATCCTGCACCGCGACCATGACGCCGACTTGCTCCCAAGGCGTCAATCCGATTGCCGTTTTTTCCCAAGACAACAACGGCAGTTTTTTGAGTTTGCCAGCAGTAGCGTTGCCCTGGGGTGCCGCAACGGCCACTGGCACGCTGATCTTCGGCATCGGTACGCAGAGCAACAACCAATTGCCGAATGGTGCGCAGTTGTTTGCGCTCGATCGCTACGGCAATCTGCCCATTGCCGTCAATGGCACCAGCGGCACCGGCTTCATCGACAGCGGCTCGAATGGCTACTACACCGCACTTAACCTGCCGCTCTGTACGCAGTCAACTGGCTTTTACTGCCCGAGCAGTCCGACGAGCGTGTCGCTGCAGTTGTCCTCGGGCACGGCATCGGCCAACACCAGCATCACCATTGCCAACGCTGACGCCATGTTCCAGACGGGCAATGCCGCGCTCCCGGCGCTTGGGGGCACGGCGGCCATCACAGGCCAGGTGGATCTGGGGTTGCCGTTCTTCTACGGGCGCACGATCGGTACCGGCATCCAGCAGGTGCAGATCCCGAGCGATTACGGTTTCGTTGCGTTCTAGGCCAGGGTTCGACCTTGCCTGCGCCCTGCGCCTCGCGGCCACCCCGGCTGGGGGCAACGCGTGCGGCAAGGACGTGAACAGGCCTTGGCGCGCGGCCAATGTGCTCGCTGTGCTTTCGGCCAGGCGGCGCGGGTGCGGCAGCGGAGGGTGCCGCATCCGCTGCCGAACATCAGCCGCCGAACAAGTCGCCCGGGGCGCGCGGTGCCGCCAGGCCCAGGTGGGCATAAGTGGCCGGGCTGGCGATGCGGCCGCGCGGGGTGCGCTGGATGTAGCCATGCTGGATGAGGAAGGGCTCGATCACGTCTTCGATGGTGTCGCGCTCCTCCCCGATGGCGGCGGCCAGATTGTCCAGCCCCACCGGCCCGCCACCGAAGCGGTGGACGATGGCCTCCAGCAGTTTGCGGTCCATCAGGTCGAAACCGAGAGGATCCACGTCCAGCATTTTCAGCGCCGCATCGGCCACATGGCGGGCGATGCGGCCATCGGCCCGCACCTCGGCGTAATCGCGCACGCGGCGCAGCAGACGGTTGGCGATGCGCGGTGTGCCGCGTGAGCGGCGGGCGATCTCGAGGGCCCCGTCCAGCTCGATCTGTGCCTGCAGCAAGGCCGCCGAGCGCTGCACGATGGTGGTGAGCTCTTCGGTGGTGTAGAACTCCAGCCTCGAAACGATGCCGAAGCGGTCGCGCAGCGGGTTGGTGAGCATGCCGGCCCGCGTCGTGGCGCCCACCAGGGTGAAGGGCTGCAGGTCGATTTTCACGCTGCGCGCTCCCGGGCCCTCGCCGATCATGATGTCGATCTGGTAGTCCTCCAGCGCGGGGTAGAGAATCTCCTCGACCACGGGCGAGAGGCGATGGATCTCGTCGATGAACAGCACGTCGTTGCGTTCGAGATTGGTCAGCAGCGCCGCCAGGTCGCCCGCGCGCTCCAGCACCGGTCCCGAAGTGGAGCGCAGGTTCACACCCATTTCGCGGGCGATGATGTGCGCCAGCGTGGTCTTGCCCAGTCCCGGCGGGCCGAACAGCAGGACATGGTCCAGCGCCTCGCCGCGCTTTTTCGCCGCGCTCATGAAGATGTCGAGCTGCTCGCGGACCTTGACCTGGCCGATGTAGTCGGCCAGCACCTGCGGACGCAGCGCGCGTTCCACCGCTTCCTCCTGCGGCGAGGCGGGCGCCGGGCTGATGACGCGCGCGGTGTCGAAGTCGTCGGCCTGAATGCTCATGGTGGATGTGCCCGCGCCCTCTCAGCCCTTGGCCAGTGCTTTGAGCGCCTGGCGAATGCCGTCGTCAACGCCGCTGTCGGCCGGCAGCCTGGCGACCGTGGCGCTGGCTTCGCGCTCGGAATATCCGAGTGCCAGCAGTGCCTGCAGCACGTCGGCATGGCCTGGGGCGGCGATGGTGCCCACCGGACGTCCGAGGTCGGGGCCGAGCTTGCCGCGCAA